>JASLJB010000288.1 GCA_030152605.1 Acinetobacter sp.
TGAACGAAAGTTAAGGCTTTCGATGTCAATGCTTGAACACGTGTTAAAGCTTCTTCTGAGCTATTACACAAGTTGTCGAGCACCACGACATCGTGACCTGCGTTGAGTAGCTCTACACAGGTATGTGAACCAATATAACCGGCACCGCCTGTTACTAAAATAGTTGCCATTTACAATTCCTAGTCTTGATATTTTCCCAATAAGATTCGAAGTAGCCCTTGTGTTGAAGCATCTAATTTCGATAAATCTTTTTCTGTACCATTTAAGATCGGTAGTAGTTGATTGGCGATTTCTTTGCCCTTCTCAACGCCCCATTGATCAAATGGATTAATGTTCCAAATCACGGATTGTACAAAGACTTTATGCTCATACAATGCGATGAGCATGCCGAGGCTATAGGGATTCAACTCTGACAACAGCATCGTAGTGCTCGGTTGATTGCCCTCATATTGTTTATATAAAGGCAATTGATCGAGCTCTTTTGGATTCAACGCTTGATTGCCAAATGCCAACAGTCTTGACTGCGCCAAACAGTTGGACAATGCCAAATGATGCTGCTCGATTAAGGTTTCCGCATTTTCAGCATAGGTAAATTGGTTTGCGTTATAACGCTCAACGGGCGCGATAAAATCACAGCTGACCGAATGCGTGCCCTGATGTAACAGTTGATAAAAGGCATGTTGTGCATTGGGCCCCACTTCGCCCCATACGATTGGACAGGTATTCCAAGGGGTCTTTTCCGCATTACGCTGAATCGATTTACCATTGGATTCCATTTCAAGTTGTTGCAAATAGGCAGCAAAATACTTGAGACGTCCATCATAAGGCAGTACAGCATGGGTTTGCATATCGAGGAAATTATTATTCCAGACCCCGAGCAAGCCCATCAGCACAGGGATATTTTGTGCAAAAGGCGCGCTTCGCATATGCTCATCAACACGATGTGCACCCGCTAAAAATTCTTTAAAACCTGCAACACCAATCGTGAGTGCTATTGGCAAACCAATACAGGACCACAGTGAATAACGCCCGCCGACCCAATCCCAAAGCAAGAATTGGTTCTCTGCCGCGATACCCCACTCGGTCATTTTTTCAGGCTTGGTCGATACCCCAACAAAATGACATTTCAAAACCGATGGGGATTTACCCAAAGACTTTTCTAACCAACAGCGTGCTGTTTGCGCATTGGATAAGGTATCAATGGTGCCAAAAGACTTTGAGGAAATAATAAATAAAGTCGTTTCAGGTCGAAACTTGTGTAACAAGTCCGAAAGCTGACTGCCATCAATGGTAGACACAAAGTGAACATTTACCGGTTTAACGGTCATGGTTTTAAAGTCAGACAGTGCATGACTGACCATCAACGGTCCGAGATCTGACCCGCCCACGCCGATATTGACCACGTCGCGAATCACTTCACCTGTGGCACCACGATATTGTGCTGCATGTATTTTTTCGACCAAGGCATACATACGGTCAAGCTGTGCATGTACTTGATCTACGATTGACTGCGACACCGGTGTGAGTACTGACGCAGTGGATTTGTGTTGTTCAGGTTTGGGCAAACGTAGCACCCAATGCATTGCTGCACGTTGCTCACTACAATTGATCTGTTGTTCAGAAAATAACGTGTTAATCCAAGTTGGAAGTTGCTTTTGCTCTGCAAACTCAATCAACTTATCCAATACCTCAGCATTAATTCGTTGCTTGCTAAAGTCATAAACAACCTTGTCAAACTGGACTGAATATTGTTTAAAACGAGATTCATCTTGTTCAAACAGTTGATTAAGATGAATATTCTTAAACTCATTCGCCAACTGTTTTAGCCCATTATCACCGACTGATGCACAGCGAAATAAAGTCTCAAGCGATTGATTCATGCGCGTCCCACTCCTGCATAAGCAAAGCCTTTGTTCTTCACATAGACCGGATCATAAATATTACGACCATCTAACAGATAGGGATGGTGCATAATTTGCTTTAAATGATCAAAATCAGGACTGCTATATTGTTTCCATGCCGTCATTAAACATAGGGCATCTGCATGTTCAGCGGCTTGATACTGGCTTTCACATAAGATTAAATCTTTGCGTGCACCATAACGGGCATAAATCTCATGCAAGGCCTCAGGGTCATGTAACTTGACCGTCACGCCCTGTGCCCATAACGCTTCTAACATCACATGAATCGGAGCATTATGAATACTCGAGGTATTCTCTTTAAAAGATGCTCCCCAAATCGCCACCACTTTGCCATTCAGTTGACCGTGGTAGTAATTCCAGAGTTTGCGAAACATGATTTCTTTTTGCTGCTCGTTGATCTCATAGACTTGTTTGAGCAACAGGCTTTTTACTCCAGTTTCAGAAACCGCACTAGAGAGCGTCAAGATGTCATGAGAAAAATTCTCCCCACCAAATCCTGCACCGGGTGATAAATAGGTCGATCCAATTCGACTATCTGCTGCAAGTCCTTGGCGTACATTGAGAATATCAATACCCAGCTTTTCAGCCACCAAGGCCATATCATTCATATAGCTAATACGCGTCGCCAACATGCCTGAAATACTGAGTTTGGTAAATTCTGCATCTAGGATCGGCATAAACAAGAACTGATATTTGGCAAAGAAAATCGGTCGGAGTAACTCTCGTACAATCTCTGCTGATCGATCCGAATCAACCCCCACCACGATTTGTTTAATCTGCAATATACTTTGAACCGCATTACCTTCTTGAACAACATCAGGTAAATATGCCCAATGATCCTGAGGCAAGATACGTTTAAGCTTTTCTGTACCATGTAAACCAAAAGTAGAACCGTTGATCATCAACTTAGGATGAATCATGCTTTTTAAAGCTAAATTCTCCAGTACATATTCAGCAACCCCAAACTCCGTCGGACGAAAGCTCAGGAAATAGACATCACTATCCATTGGAATATCGGTAAAGGAAATCAGCTGAATAAAGCCGAGATCAATCTGTTTCTCGATTAAACGATTTAAGCCTTCATCTTGAACGGGATTAATAAA
>JASLJB010000300.1 GCA_030152605.1 Acinetobacter sp.
ATAATCATACATCGGGTACATTTTCCATTGATCACCAGTTTGATGATGCTCAGAATGTAAAACACGATATAAAATTGGATCACGCATATGCACATTCGGCGATGCCATATCGATCTTGGCACGAAGTACTGCTTGTCCTTCAGCAAACTCGCCGCTGTTCATCATTTTAAAGCGCGCTAAGTTTTCTTCGACTGCGGTATCACGATAAGGTGAGTTTTTTCCAAGCTCAACAAAGTTACCGCGATTCAATCTAATTTCTTCTGGGCTTTGTAAATCCACATAGGCATCGCCTTGTTGGATCAGTTGAATCGCCCAAGCATGCAATTGATCGAAGTAGCTTGAGGCATAGCGCGTTTCGCCATCCCATTTAAAATCCAGCCACTTCACATCATTGGCAATACCATCGACATATTCTTGTTCTTCGGCATCTGGGTTGGTGTCATCAAAGCGCAAATTACACACGCCTTGGAATTCTTCAGCGATGCCAAAGTTTAAACAAATGGCTTTAACGTGACCGATATGCAAGTAGCCATTCGGTTCAGGCGGAAATCGAGTGACGACTTTTGCGGTTTTGCCCGTCTGTAAATCATCGGTGATCACTTGACGAATAAAATCTAAACCGGCCTGCTGTTCTTGCTGCTGCGATTCGACCGGCTCAGGTGTGTTTGTCGGATGCAAGGGCAAATCAGAAACAACGGTGTTCGGCTTCATAATCAATTAATCACTTATATAAGAGTGGGAAATAAGGAGATAAACATTATTTGATCTTTTTAACAAAGAAAATAACGTTTTTGCTTGCCTTGTAGTTTACAGTTTGCTTATGCTTCTCACAACTGAAAAACCCATGGCATTTCGTCATGTTTAGGAGATTATAGAATGAGTTTTCCTCAAGTCGAATTAAACACCAATAAAGGACGTATTGTTCTTGAACTTAACTCTGAAAAAGCACCAAAAACTGTCGCTAACTTTTTAGAGTATGTTCGTGATGGTTTTTATGATGGCGTTATTTTTCACCGCGTGATTGAAGGCTTCATGATCCAAGGTGGTGGTATGGATGAAAACTTCAAAGAAAAAGCAACTCGTGATTCAATTGAAAACGAAGCAGATAATGGTCTAAGCAATGATGTGGGTACAGTTGCAATGGCACGTACTCAAGCACCACATTCTGCATCAGCTCAATTTTTTATCAACGTTAAAAACAACTCTTTCCTTAACCACACAGGTAAAACTGCTCAAGGTTGGGGTTATGCTGTTTTTGGTAAAGTTGTTGAAGGTTTAGACGTTGTAGACGCGATTAAAGCTGTTCGTACAGAAAACCGTGGTTATCACGCTGATGTTCCTGTAGAGAATATCGTAATCGAATCTGCTAAAATTATTTCTGAATAATCTCAGAATAATTTCAGTCCAATAGGAAGCACCGTGACCTACTTGTTTATCTCTGATTTACATTTGTCACCTAATCACCCTCGATTAATTCGAGGGTTTTTAGATTTACTTGATCATTATGCAGAACAACACACCCATTTATATATATTAGGTGATTGGTTTGATGCCTGGATTGGTGATGATGATCAAGCCCCCTTTCTCGCACCTATTATTTTAGCGCTACAACAGTTTAATCAGCGCGGCAATCAGATTTATTTCCAAGCAGGCAACCGTGATTTTGCCTTGGATGAAAAATTCTTAAAACAATTTAATGCCACCCTGCTTCCCGAGATTTATAATTTCAACATTGCACATTTGCATATTCGTCTCGAACATGGCGATGCATTATGCACCGATGATGTATCCTATCAACGTTTTAAACGCATCATTCGTCATCCAATCCTTCTAAAACTACTCCTAAATAGCCCACTGTCGTTTCGACGTAAACTGGCACAAGGCTTTAGAAAAAAAAGCCAGCAGTCCAAATCAGATAAACCGAAGCAAATCATGGATGTGAATTCACAAGCGGTTGAACATGCCCTAAATGGCGTGGATCTGCTCATTCACGGTCATACTCACCGTCCTGCCGTGCATCAACACCAACATCAGGTTCGGGGGGATGATCATAGCCAATATCGAATCGTACTGGGAGATTGGCGTGAGAAAACTGCTGAAGCGCAAATTTTAGAAATTGATGATCAAGGCCAATGGCATACGATCCGTTGGACATTTGCCTAGGCTATGCAAGGCTTCAATCTAGCTATAATACTGGATTCACAATTCAACCTTATCATGCAGCATTCGATTTAAATAAATCTTCAGTCATTATGGGTTTACACCAGATGGATATACTCAAAATCTTGCAACAGCGTTATACCACCAAGGCCTATGATGCAGATCAAAAGATTCCGCATGCAGAATTTGAGCAGTTACTCGAATTACTACGCCTGAGCCCGTCCTCGATTAATATCCAAGCTTGGCACTTTATGATCGCAGCACAACCGAGTGCTAAACAGCGTATCGCCAAGGCATTGGTCGGTAAGTATGCATATAATGCCCCCAAAGTTCTAAATGCATCACACAGTATCGTGTTCTGTACTAAAACCGATATTGATACTGCGCATTTAAATGCGGTCTTGAGCCAAGAAAGCCAAGATGGTCGCTTCAAAGATTTGCTCAGTCAAAACAATCAACAGGCCAGCCGTGAGGGCTATGTGGAGCACTATCGCCATGCGCAAGGTGATATTTCTCGATGGACTGAAAATCAAACCTTTATTGCCCTTGGCCAGTTATTAACGGCGGCGGCATTGCTTAAAATTGATGCGACGCCTATTGGCGGCTTTGATGCTCAAATCCTGAGTGATGAACTCAAGCTGGCTGAACAAGGCCTAAAACCGAGTGTGATCGTGGCCTTAGGTTATCGCGCTGAATCAGACTTCAACGCGCAACTGCCGAAATCACGTTTGCCTGCGGCGCAGATCTTCAGCCATATCGATGCCTGAATATTAATCTTCATCCGACAAAGCTTTAAACCTTCGGCGCAGCAACAGCGTAAAGATCTAGAGGGCCATGGCCCTCTTTTTTATATCAGTTCAACTGCAGACTAAACGGCAGACTCAAAAGTATCTCGCGCAACCACTGCACTCTAAAAAACCACAAAATACGATTTGTCATATATTTTTCTTAGATTTATGCCATATTGAGTCTAGCCCATGAGGACGATCGCGGCAGCAAGATACTCGGTGTAGAGGATATGGATCTAAGCACATATATCACGAACAAATTTAAGGCGTTCAATGATTATCTTGAAACGCACTGGCTGGGTCATCCCTATCAATTCAAAGAGATCCAAACCCTGCTGTTCTTTCAAGCCTACGCCACGATTGACTTAATCGAACGTTTTGATATTAATATTGCCGATTTTGGAGATTATCCAACACTGCGCTTTTATTATTTACGGATTGAAAAATACATCAAGATACCGGCCAAAGAGCTTTTCCCGGCCTCTTTCCACCAGCCCTATAATATAATTTTAAATGAGTTTAAATATTTAAGTTTTTATCAGAACCCGATTGAGATCCATAACAAACTAGAAATGATCCGCGATGTTTATCAAAAAATTGCATTACCGCGATCAAGCCATGCGATATACAGTCAAATTTATGAACTGTTAGCGCGTAGTTTTGATTTTCTAGATGATCACAAAATTTGCAACGACGCCAAAATTAAAATTTTATATCAGTGGCAAGACATCCAGAATCTTGAAAGTGTATCGGCCTATAAGTCACTGGCGAAAATTCAAAACAGCTTATCAAATTATCGACAACAAAGTCTGGCTGAAAAATATAAAAAACTCATTCGAGAGAGTGAGAATAATCGCATTGAGTTTAAAGAACGTACTACCGACTTACTCGGGAATAAAAAGTCGGATAAATGGATCAAAGCTTGTTTTTCTTTTATGAACACGCGCAAAGGTTATGTCTTTATCGGGGTCTCAGATGATCAAACCATCGTCGGAATTGAACGTGAACTACATGAGCATTTTCAAAACTCACTCGATCTAATGAAGCGTGGTTTAATCAATAAACTCGCCACTGAAAGCAATAAGGTCTCAAATTTATATACCGTGCTTGAAGATATTCAAATCGAAGGTAAAACCATATTGGTGTTTCAATGCAATAAAGCCGCTCAGCCACTGTATTATAAAGGCGAGTTATATATGCGTAATAATGGTCAAACTACACGTGTTCCTCCCGAGCTGATTGGTGATTTTCGTGCAGTATTTTGCGCTTAGATCAGCTTTACTAAGATCAGCTTGGTTCAAGTTTGCTGCTGCCACCCAGCTTATTTTAAGCTCAGACCTAAACACACCACCCCAGCAATACCGAATATAATCGCCAGCATAAGACGCGTATTAAAGCGTTCTTTGAATATCAACCCACCGGCCACCGCACCCAAAACCACCACCAAGATATTCATCCCCGCAAATACCACCGCAGGTGAGTCTTTGAGGAGTTGATGGGCTTGAACATAGAGCGCAATATTGGCGAAGTTCATCCCGCCTAAAAGCAAGCCTGCGCCAATCGCATGCATGCGCCATAGACTTTTCTTCACCAATACCACGCTCAAACAGACGGCACAGGCCAATATAAACGTCAGATTCAGTGTGACTGCAAACTGTAGTCCTAAACTACTGGTGTATTTGAGTAAGATATCCACCACTGCATACCCTACCCAGACCAATAACAAACTGAGACTGGCCGAGTTCAACAGCAATGACGGTCGTTTCGCTGCGCTTGTGTTTTTTGCTATGCTTGTGTTTTTTACAACGCTGATGTTATCCGCTACGCCTGTATTGGGCTTACTGGTCGCCAAAGCCGGATCTGGTGCTAAACGCGTTTGGGTTGATCCCACTAAGCTCAGCACGGCGGCGATCCCCAAAGCGAGGCCGCATAATTTCAATAGGTTAAATTGCTCTTGAAACAGTAAATAGGCAGCCAATACCGATAACACCACCGACAAACGCTGGGCAATCTCCGTCTTAATCATCCCCGCACGCTGTAATGACTGCCCCAAGATCAGAAAAATACTCGGCAATAATAATGCTAAAAGGATAATGATCCACCACGGCGTGTTGCTCATGGACAGATGCGAAAAATCAGGCTTAAACCAGATCCAGCACAATGTACTGGCGATGACATAGTTCCACATCAGCATTTGCATACTGTCGATGCCACGCTGCTTACACAGTTTAAAGAGTATCGAGACACAGACGCTGCATAGCGCCGCAGCTAAAATGAGATGCATGATGGCTTATCCATTAAGCGACTGCTTGAGGTGAATGTTGGGTTGTGTGGTATTTTGGCAGGCAGCCTAATCAGCAAAAAGCCCACAGGACTGTGGGCTTTCGGCATAAACAATCTGCTGATCAAGCACAAAACTTATTTGTAGTGATCAACCATGTGTTCGAGTGAAATCGGACGAATTTTATCTGCATTGCCCGCAGTACCAAAGGCATTGTAGCGATCGACACAGATTTGCTTCATGGCTTCAACAGAAGCTGCGAAGTATTTACGTGGATCAAATTCGCTAGGCTTTTCTGCCAAGAAACGGCGAATAGAACCAGTAGAAGCTAAACGAAGATCGGTATCGATGTTGATCTTACGTACACCATGCTTGATCGCTTCAACCAACTGTTCAACTGGCACACCATAAGTTTCTTTGATGTCGCCACCGAATTCATTGATCACAGCCAACCATTCTTGTGGTACAGAGCTTGAACCGTGCATCACCAAATGTGTATTTGGTAGTGCAGCATGAATTTCTTTGATACGGTCAATCGCCAAGATATCGCCTGTCGGTGGACGGGTGAACTTGTATGCACCGTGTGAGGTACCGACTGCGATCGCCAAAGCGTCGACATTGGTATCCGAAACAAACTGACGTGCTTCTTCAACTGAAGTCAAAAGTTGTGAATGATCGAGAACGCCTTCCGCGCCAACACCATCTTCTTCACCGGCCATGCCTGTTTCAAGACTACCTAAACAACCGATTTCGCCTTCAACAGAAACACCGCAAGCGTGCGCCATCGCAACCGTACGACGAGTCACATCAACGTTATATTCATAAGAGGTTGGTGTTTTACCGTCTGCAGCCAATGAACCATCCATCATGACTGAACTAAAGCCCAATTGGATTGAACGTTGGCAGATGTCTGGACTGGTACCGTGATCTTGATGCATCACGACAGGAATGTGTGGCCATTCTTCGATTGCAGCCAAAATCAAATGACGTAAAAATGGTGCGCCTGCATATTTACGCGCGCCCGCGGATGCTTGCACAATAACAGGTGAATTGGTTTCATCTGCGGCTAACATAATTGCGCGCATTTGTTCTAGATTGTTGACGTTAAATGCTGGCACGCCATAGCTATATTCGCCGGCGTGATCCAAGAGCTGGCGCAATGAAATAAGAGCCATAATTTCCTCCCAGGTAATGCCCCATATTCTACCCTGTGAT
>JASLJB010000309.1 GCA_030152605.1 Acinetobacter sp.
AAGGGTTTGTTGAGAATGACGACTTTCACTATAAATCTCTGATAAGTATGAGTTAAAAATTCAGACTGGGTGTGTTATCCCGAAGGATACCCATGTTGACTGGGCTGGTAAAAATAATGCCCACGATATGTGGGCTACTATATCAGATTTGGGTTTATGCTCTTCAACTTTATTTTTGATCTAGGTCAATCTCAGAACAGATCTTCAACAGTCTGTTTTACTAGCTGACCGCTTGTTCAAGAGCCTCTCGCTTTAACTCGGCACGGCATCAAACATATTTTCTTCTCATTCTGCAGTGAGTTTTGCCTTGGGCATTGCTGGATGTTTATCAGGTCAGGTATTTATGCGCTAATGTTCAATTTAAAGGGTATACATCTATTATTAGATTTCATTTTAATATTTGGTGCGCTACTGCATGATGGATATAGATAAGATGTCAGTGTCGTGCTTTGCTTTCATTATGCCAAAAGCACAGCGATTAATATCACTTTAGGATGGGTAATATATAAGGAGCAGCGCTGTATTATATTTAAACACCAATCAGATGTTAGGTATTTAAAATCAGTGCTGCATAACGTTAAGTGGTGATTTTAAGTTATCATTTTTTATAAAATGCTCATCATTAAATGTGATTTTGTTTTTAAGTTATTGATAGATATATGTAAGTTATAAGTCTAATTGATTAAAAAAACTGAATGTGCTGGCCACAACACTGTCATGCTAAATAGGGATGATTTATAATTTGTAAATCAAAAATACTGGAACATTAATGAACATCAGCTTGATTTTGAATCTCGCAGTATTTATCGCGTTGATCCTGGTCTTGGTACAAAGCACCAAAACCCAATGGAGTTTAGCCAAAAAAGTATTTGCAGGACTGTGTCTTGGCGTGGCATTTGGTTTAGCTTTACAGTGGATTTATGGTGATGGTTCTGACGTTTTAAAACAATCGATCCAATGGTTTAATATCGTTGGTAATGGTTATGTCAAACTCCTGCAAATGGTGGTCATGCCATTGGTCTTGGTTTCGATCCTCAGTGCAGTGATTAAACTACATGACGCATCTTCATTGGGTAAAATCAGTGTTTATAGTATTGGTACATTATTGGTCACCACTGCGATTGCTGCATTTGTCGGGATCGGTGTCACCAACCTCTTTGGATTGAATGCTGCCGGACTGATTCAAGGCACGCAAGAAACGCAGCGTCTGACTCAGATTGAAACGGAGTATATGGGCAAAGTCACGGATCTCAGCGTTCCTGATATTTTCCTGTCATTTATCCCAAGTAATCCTTTTGCTGAACTGACCGGTGCGCATCCGACATCAATTATTAGTGTGGTGATTTTTGCAACCTTGTTGGGGATCGCAGGTATCCGCCTGATCAAAGACAATGCTGAGCAGGGTCAACGCGTCATCATTGCCGTGAATACCATGCAAGCCTGGGTGATGAAACTGGTACGTTTGGTCATGTTATTAACCCCTTATGGTGTATTTGCATTGATGACCAAAGTGGTCGCCAGTTCGAATATGTCTGATATGACCAATTTGGCTGGATTCTTGGTGGCATCTTATTTAGGGATCGGCATCATGTTTGTGGTGCATGCGGTGGTGCTCAGTTTGAGTGGTGTGAATCCATTTCGATTCTTTAAGAAAGTCATGCCTGTGCTGACCTTTGCATTTACCAGTCGTTCCAGTGCAGCCAGTATTCCACTGAGTATTGAAGCCCAGACCCGTCGTTTAGGGATTCCTGAATCGATCGCCAGTTTTGCGGCATCTTTTGGTACCACGATTGGGCAAAATGGCTGTGCCGGACTCTATCCTGCGATGTTGGCAGTGATGGTTGCGCCGACAGTCGGCATCAATCCACTCGATCCGATTTGGATGATTACGTTGATCTGTGTGGTGACGTTGAGTTCTATTGGTGTTGCTGGCGTGGGTGGGGGTGCGACCTTTGCTGCATTGATCGTGTTGCCGATCATGGGTTTACCGGTAACTTTGGTGGCATTACTGATTTCGATCGAACCGTTGATCGATATGGGGCGTACAGCATTGAACGTTAGTGGTTCGATGACTGCGGGTATGGTCACCAGTCAGTGGATGAAGCAAACTGATCAAGATGTTTTACAGTCTGAAAGCGAAGAATTGTTAAATCATCGTTAAACCTGTGTGCACAGCAAAGCCAAAGTAAAGCTAAAACAAAGGCCAAATCAAATCCCAACGAGCAATGATCTGCAATTGATCTTGCTCGTTGTGCACGATTTTTTCTCTGATCTGTACCTGTATTTGCACGAGATAAGTGGGCAAACTGTTGCTCAAGTTCCTCGATGAGTTGTGTATCCAGATGAATAAAAATCAGAATCTAACACCCACCCAGCAAGCGTCAAACAGCCTAACCCTGTACCAAGTCGATGCTTTTAGTCAGCAACTGTTTGGAGGTAATCCCGCGGGCGTGGTGATTTTAAAGGATTGGCTGACAGTAGATTTGATGCAGTCGATTGCTTTTGAAAACAATCTCGCCGAAACAGCATTTGTTAAAATCATCGATGATGAAAATTATCAGATTCGTTGGTTTAGCCCCAAAGTCGAAGTGGCGTTTTGTGGTCATGCCACCTTGGCCAGTGCCTTTATCTTATTTCGTGACTATACCCAGCGCAAAAAGATCAACTTTCATGTTAAAGATCTCGGTATCTTTGTGATTGATCAGGCGGATGATGGCAAGATTCAGATGGATTTCCCGATCCGTCGTCCACACAAGTTAACGGACTATCCTGATTGGCTGCACCAAGCGATTGATCGCCCCATTACTGAAGTTTATCTGAATACGCAAGCTTATATTCTGGTGTGCGCGTCTGAACAGGATGTGCGTGAAGCACAACCGAATTTTGAGGTGATTCGGCGTTTGGCTGGAGAGACGCTGCTACGTACCGCGATCACCGCCGAGGCCAGTTTGGATGTGGCGATTACCGCGGCATCGAGCCAGTATGATTATGTGGCACGTTATTTTGCACCGCATATAGGAATTGATGAAGATCCCGTCACCGGTTCTTTGCACACGGCTTTGGCACCATTTTGGGCAGATCGCTTACATAAGAATGAGTTGATTGCTTATCAGGCATCAGAACGCGGAGGGCTGTTGTACTGCGCAATCAAATCTGAGCAACGAATTGAAATCTCGGGTTATGCGGTCTTGTATATGCAGGCGCAGTTAAATTTAGCGGCACTTCAGACTTGAAGAATGGTTGAAAGCCTTATATTGGATTAGGCAAATTTTCATTTTATATTCAAGCATTTTTTCAAAACTCTACTATTCAATTGATCTTAGGTTTTCTATTATCCAAATATACATTTTTAAATAATTTTTATATTTGGATAGTTTATGTTCATGCGGTTAAAACAACTTACTTTTTCGATTTGTATTCTGGGGCTAAGTGCATCCACCTTCGCACAAACAGTGTTGGTTAAAGCTGAACATAATATTGAAGAATATAAACTAGATAATGGCTTGCGCATCATCCTTGCGCCGAATCAAAAAGAAAGCAAAGTCTTTGTGAATACCATCTACATGACTGGCTCTTTAAATGACCCTCAGGGTAAAGGTGGCTTGGCTCATTTGCTTGAACATTTGGCATTTAAAGGAACTAAGAACGTGAAAGGTGACGAATTCCAGCGTCGCCTTGATCAACATACCCTGATGACCAATGCCAGCACGGGGTATTATTCGACCCAATACACCAACATCGTTCGTCCTGAGCAGCCAGCGCTGAATCAAGTGCTGTACTTAGAAGCCGAGCGTATGGATAAATTAGTATTACAAGAAAAGTTTGTGCCCTCAGAAATTGCAATCGTGATGCGTGAGCGTGAAGTGCGTATGGATCAGCCTTTTGCGGTGATGATGGATCAGATGTGGAAAGCCGCTTATGGCAATCAATATCTGGGACGTTTACCGATCGGAGATCTGAGCGAGTTGCAGTCGATCAATATGCAGGAGTTGAATCGTTTTTATCGCAGTTGGTATGCACCGAACAACGCTATGATGGTGATTAGTGGTAAGTTTGATAAAGCAGCTGTCTTAAAACAGATTGATCAAAACTTTAGCCCGATCGCTGCGCGCAAAGTTCCTGAGCAGACACAAGTTCCATTATTAGATTCGGCCACACTGCAGCAACGTCAATTTAATGTGCAAAAAGGCAGTGATTTGGCTAAGTTCAATATTTATATGAATGGTAAAAATGACCAAATCAAAGTTGCCTTGGCTTTAGCTCCCTATTTATATACTTTACAGCCCAGTGGTCACCTGTATTCAAGTTTAGTTGAAACCGGCACCAGTACTGCGGTGCAGTCATCGACATGGTTGGATCAAGACTTTAACTTGGTGTTTATGGGGGCGATCTATGCGCCGAATCATGATGAGAAAAAAGTCGCTGCCGGTTTGGTCACTGGGGTTGAAAAGACCGCGCCATTTAATGATGTTGAGCTGAGCCGAGTTAAAAACTTGATTCAAAACCAAGCGGATAGTGTCCTAAATGATGCTGTGGCATTGGGATCTAGCTTGAGTCAATATGCAGTATCCACGCAGGGACGTTGGGATCAGTACTTTGTTGATATTGCTGCAGTTCAGCAATTGAATCCACAGCAAGTGAATCAAACCTTAAAAGAATTTTTAACGCCACAGCATCGAGTCAGTGGGGATATTCAACCGACCCCTGAAGATCAGAAGAAAGCATTAGAATATCAAGCCGATGCTGATAAACCGAAAACGCTTGATCAGATCGAGCCGCCGCAACCCCTGAAAAATGTCAAAGAATATCAGGCTGAAGTGGCGCAATATGTTAAGCGTTCTAGCGAACAGCTCAACGCGGCTGAGAAAAAGATTCAACGTGGCGAATTGAGCAATGGCATGCAGTATGCGTTGTTCCCAACGGTCACGCGCGATGATAAAACTTATGCCAGTATTCAGGTGAATTTTGGTACAGCTGAGTCGCTATTTAAAAAAGGTGAAATCTTAGAATTAACCGCCTATCTGATGTTACGTGCCTCTGAGCAGTATAGTTTGCAAGATATTGCGGACAAGTCGATCAAGGCGGGCGGGCTGGCGGTTGCACAAGCCTCGGGCAATGGCATGATGATTCAAGTCAGCGCGAAAAAAGATCAATTTGCAGACTTTTTTCAATACATTATCGATGTGATGAAAAATCCAAAGTTTGAACAAAGTCAGTTTGATTTGATTAAATTACAAAGCTTATCCAGTTTGAATCGTCCATATACCGAACCTGAAACTGTGTCAGCATTGACGATTGCACGTTTGATTGAGGTCCACAAAGCTGGCGATCTGCGTTATCACTTTGAGCCAGAATTGGCGAAAAAACAAATTGATGCTGCGACCAATGCGCAAGTAAAACAACTTTATCAAGACTTCTTTGCCATGGATCATGCCCAAGTATCGATCACGGGTGATTTTGATGCTGCAAAAATGAAAAGCCTTTTACAGCGTGAGTTTGGCACTTGGACAGCCAAGCAGGATTATCAACGTCTGGGCAATGACTTTCGCACTTACCCAGCACAATCTAAACATGCTTTGGCGGAACAGCGTGAGTTTGGTAATTATCAAGCTTTGATGACGCTGCCTGTCGGTGTAGACAACAAGGATGCGGCGGCGCTGATCGTGTTTAGTTATATCTTGGGTGACTCGCAATTGTCTTCACGTTTGGGGCAGGAATTACGTGAAAAGAATGCTTTGGTTTATGGGTTTGGCAGCAACCTCAGCCTAGACTCCTTTAATGAAGTCGGGGCATTGAGTGTTGAGGCGAACTATAGTGCCGGTAAATCAGCGCAAGTGTCGCAAGTGGTACATAAAGTTTTGAAAGAGATGATGGCCAAAGGGGTGACGACCCAAGAGCTAGAGGCGGCAAAAGCAAATATCCTGAAACAGCGTGTCAGTGCTTTAGAGGATGATCGTATTATCCATCGTATGTTGAATAGCCAGCTTGAACGTAACAAAGATATGTTGAGTCGTCAGGTGCGTGATCGCGAGCTAGCACGTTTAAGCAAAGCCGATGTCGATGCCGCAATCAAAAAATATGTCAAGCTTGATCAATTGGTTGAGGTGATGTCGGATCAATACGGTCAGGTGCAGAAGTAATTGAATCGGATCTAGATTTACAGTAAAAATAAACAACAAAGCCCCATATTTGGGGCTTTGTTGTAAATAGAGATCGACTATGCTTGATCAGTGCTGATGGTCATGATCGTGGTCGTGTTTATGGGTATGAAATTCTTCGTTTTTACGGAAACGTAGATAATTTTCAAACTGTTCGCAATATTCGTCATAGTTGTCTTCGAGCATCATTTGGAACTGCTGTAAAACATAGCTCATGACTTGGTCTTTGGCATCGCGCATCTCATTGGCATCTTTGAAATTATTGGCTGCGACCCAGGTATTAAAGCGGGCTGTACCAAATAACATTGCTGCGCTGACTTGGCCACGTAATTCAGTGGGTTGGGCGGGTACACCTTTGGGAGGACGGCAGAAATCATTGGCCTGTTGAATAAAAGCATCAGCGCGCTCAAAAAAGACCGCATTCAAAGCTTCTTCATCAGTAACATCAGTTGCATCAATTTTTTGAGACATGTCTCGTTCCACAAATAAAATACCCCACCATTATAAGCAAAGCCTTGCTCAAACTGAACCTTTGTCTTATTCTAAAAATAGCCTAAGCAGAATTATTCAAGGACGTGATATGCAAGATGCGATTGCGGTGCAAAGTCTCAAAAGTGATATTGCCTTACTCAGACAAAACATTTGGCCACCGCAGCATTTGGCCAGTGTCGAAGGTTTACCGATTTATTATGCCAATGCTGCGGAAAGCGCTGAGTATTATCGCGCTTGGTTGGGGTTAATTGAACGTGCGCAGGAACTTTATCAGCCCTTTATGCAAGATGAGGTGGTTGATGCGATTCATTTGCCGAGTCATTTAAATCTGCCGTTATTTTTCTTTCATGTGGATCGGATCAGAATTAATAAAACGCCAGCCAAAGAGTCTAAAACCTTTCGTGGTATTGCCAGTTTAATTGACAAGTGTGGTCAGTTTGAGCCTGAAGAAATCACTAAAATGCAGCATTGGTTAGATCATGATGACACTGCGGTTTTAATTGCGCATCGTGAGTTTATTGATCTCAGAACCTATGTATTTCAACGTGGGGAGAGTGAATATACCCGTACACGTTTTTATAATAATGGTATCGTGCTCAGTACTGAACCACATTTTGAAATTGTTGATGCGCGCGAAAAACCACGCAAGCAACGCAGCGACCGTTATCAAGATCCGATGGCAGATAATCAAACTTGGAAGGTTTACGGCAAGAATCGATAACGCTTAACAGAATGTTGATGCAGCATTGTTTAAGATTTTAAATATCTTCTTTATCTTAAATACTTTCTCGGCAAGTCTTTTAATCTTTTGTCCACGGTGAGGAGTTTTTTCTCCTTATAGCCTATTCATTAAAACCACATTTCAATC
>JASLJB010000332.1 GCA_030152605.1 Acinetobacter sp.
TGTCACAACAAGATTTTGAAAATGGCTTAAAAACACGAACTGCAGTCATGGGAGAAGGTTTCGTGCAACGCGCACAAGACAATACCGTGCCCTTTACCCAGCCCTTGCAAGACTGGATCAATGAACATGCTTGGGGTTCGACTTGGCAACGTGAAGGCGTACTCACGCGTAGAGAACGCTCATTGGTCACGATTGCTTTTTTAACTGCGCTGAAAAGCCCAACAGAACTCAAGGGGCATATCCGTGGTGCGATTAACAATGGCGCCAGCATCGCAGAAATCCAAGAAGTGTTGCTGCATAGCCTACCCTATTGCGGCGCACCTGCTGCACAAGAGGCCTTCCGCGCTGCTTTAGATGTGATGCAAGAACTCGAGAATCAATAACTATAACTATTCGCTCACGGCGATACCATCATCCCCCCTCACCACCTTTTTTTACAGATATGGGCCGAACGCGATGCGATCAATCGGCCCATGCAACAAGCTCGATCCCTTTAAACAGCTTCAAACTTCGCTCATTTTAAAAATTAATTTAAATTTCGTTTTAAAACCAAAACAATAATTGTTATCATTCGCGTTATTGATTTTTAACCGTGACCTATTCGATGTTATGAACAATCCCGCCTCGCTCGATCTCGCCACTGCAACTGCGCTGCCGCAGTCACGTCCTCAACGCACTCAAGCCAAAAAATCCGTTCCATTACGCTATCGCGGCATGATTGCCTATCGCTTTGCCTTGGCTTTATTCGGCGGATATGCACTGGCCTCATTGAGTGCCATGTTCATCGCCACGCTATTTGCACAGGATCGATTAAACGCTGCATTGAGCGCGACCCTCACGGCATTTGTCGTGCATTGTGCTGTGTTTATTTGGGTGTTTATGGTCAATAAAACCCTAAACGCCAGTTTAGGTGTACTCCTGCCCTGTTTGGTGCTATTCGGTCTGCTACAAGCTTTCGCCCTATAAATCAGCATCAATGAACAACATCAGGTTTTAGGAGCAATAGATGCGAATCGATAGCAAGGCGGAAGGTCCACGCCAATCCATGTCATGGTTACATACTTGGGCCAGTCTGATCCTCGGTTGGCTACTGTATGCCATCTTTCTCACCGGAACACTGAGCTTTTTCCAAAATGAAATCAGCGTCTGGATGAAACCAGAACTACATCAGTCGGTGCCAAGCACCTCGCAAATCCAACAAACACAAGTTGCGCTCAACTACTTACAACAGCATGCACCCGATGCTGCACTGTGGAATATTCAACTTCCTAACTCACGGCAAACCTCCACCGAGCTACAAATCCGGAAACAAGGGGAAGATCTGAGTCGACGCCGTGGTGGTGAACGGGTCAGTTTGGATAGCGCCACAGGTGAAGTGTTACAGCCGAGAGAAACTCGAGGCGGCAGTTTTCTCTATCGCTTTCACTTTGAGCTCTATGGGCTACCGCGCATTTGGGCACGTTGGTTAGTCGGGATCGCTACCCTACTGATGTTGGTCGCGATCGTCAGTGGTGTGATTACACATAAAAAAATCTTTAAAGACTTCTTCACTTTCCGTTCAGGCAAAGGCCAACGTTCGTGGTTGGACGCGCACAATGCCACCGCGGTATTCGCATTGCCTTTTCACATCATGATTACATTTAGTGGTTTGTTATTACTGATGTTTATGTTTATGCCTTGGGGCATCAAACAGGTCTATCCAGATCGCATGGATTTCTTTAATGAGATGCGCGGCCGTACACCGGTTAGCACTGCTGCTGATCCATCCACCACAGCACAATCTGCACAACCTATGCAAGCAATCGAAATGGCAGCACTTGCGCCGATGCAACGCGATGTGCAATCTCAATGGCAAGACAATCCGATCGCTTCGATCCAAATCACCGCACCCAACACCCCACAGGCACAGGTCGTATTTCAAGCCACGCATGCCAAGCACTTAATCGAGCGTAATGTACTGCCAAGCTTAAGTTTTAATGGCGTCACTGGACAGCTTGAAAACGACCTCAATCAATCTGCAGCAAAACAGGTTTCAGTACCACTCGGGATTTACAACGTAGTGACCGTATTGCACGAGGCACGCGGTGTGGACTTGAGCTTACGTTGGTTGCTTTTTCTTTCTGGGGTCATGGGTACACTGATGGTCGCGACGGGACTCGTGCTATGGGGCGTTAAACGTGCCCCGCAACAACAGAAGCAAGGCCAGCTCTCCTTTGCTTATCGTCTGGTGCAGGTACTGAATATTGCAACCATTATTGGTTTGCCCTTAGCGGTTGCAGGCTATTTCTATGCCAATCGACTACTGCCCACTGATCTTGACATGCGTTTGAACTGGGAAATCAGAAGCTTCTTCAGCGTCTGGTTATTGAGTTTAATCTTTGCTGCATTACGTCCTGCACGTCAAGCATGGTTAAGCCTATTGATGGTTACAGCGCTGGCTTTTGCAGGCTTACCCCTACTCAACGCCATGACAGGCGGTGCGGCGCTGTGGCAAAGCATACAAAATGGCCAGTGGATGATTGCGTCTTTTGATATGATGGCGCTCTGTATCGCAGCTTTATTGTTTTTTAGTTTTTATAAACTCAAGAAGCACCCTGCTGCCAGCAGCAAGAAAAATAACGCCGCAAAACGCAGCCTTAAAATTGAGCAGGAAGCACAATCATGATTTGGTTTCTCAGCATTTGGTCGCTGATCAGTCTAGGCTTGATGAGTTTGGCCTGCAGTATGTCCAAACATCAAAAACAAATCTTTAGCCAAGAACTCAGCTCAGGAGCTACCCGGTTTGCACAATATCTGGGCTGGGTGCTACTGGCGATCAGTATCAGCGTTTCACTGTATGACCACAGCATCAGTGTGGGCTTAAGTTATTGGCTCGGCGTCGCCACATTTGCCTCACTATTTGTCGCAGCAATGTTGAGCTACTTTTGCACTTATTTTAAAACCATCGCACAACTGGTAGCTGCTTTAAGCTTGATCACAGTCTCGCTGTCTTTGATTGGCCCAGTATTGTCAGCCTAGGTTTCAATTCCGCACCTCATTTAACGCCGCTGTTGCTTAATCCAACTCAGCAGCGGGTTGCAGCAACCCAGCTTAAACTTGCTTAGCACTCACAAGAATTAACACGACTGGCAGCGATTTTTTTTAATTAATGTAAATGTGTTCAAATCATGACACGGCGTTCGATGGACTCTTTTAGCGCTGTCGATCTGCACAAAATACGATACTAATAACTTAATTTTTGTTTTTAATTTAAACAAACAGTTTTCAGCGTAATCCTGTATAAAATCAATTTGAATTGCTGAAATCACAACCTTGATTTTACCACAGGCCACGAACAACAAAGCCTGCAAGCAAATTTCTAATATATTGCATTAAATATCAGTAATATTTTTTGAATTTAGTTTGAATATTTTCTACCTTTCAATAAAATTAAACAATAGACACCACTTTGCATGAACTTGGCAGTTTACAAATTTTTAATTTTTTATGAACTTAGAGTATTTACTCTCAATTTTTATGTGCTATTTTGTAAAAAGAAGTAAATTCAGATCTTAAATGTGTAAATCAATTTATTTCCAGAATCACACTCAGGTGCTCGAATTATTCATTTTATAATTTTAGGGAAAGATTAAAATGAAATTAAAAACATTAACAACTGCAATGCTGTTGTCTACTCTACCAACAGCTGGCGTATTTGCAGCAGCGCTTGACCGCTCTGGTCAATCAATGTCTGCCTTTTTGCAACCTGGAAACTATTTTGAAGCAGGAATCTCTGTCTTAGATCCAAACGTATCAGGGAAAGAATCAGGTACTAGCCTCACTGACCGCAACATCAGTGATATGGCAGATAACTACTATTTTCCATCTGCTGCACTCAAAGTTCAGTTGAATGAAAATTTCTCATTCGGTCT
>JASLJB010000357.1 GCA_030152605.1 Acinetobacter sp.
CAAGTATAAATGCGAGAACGCAGGGGTATTGTTTGAAGAAGTGAATGAAGCCTATACCACCCAAATGTGTTCGAGCTGCAAGAGAATATCAAGCAGCAGTCCGAAAGGTAGAGCAGATCTTGGAATAAGAGCATGGCAGTGCATGGAATGTGGTACATTCCATGAATCCCGCGATCAAAATGCGGCACTGAATATACTCGCGCTCGGACATGAGCGTCTAGCAGTAGGAATCCCCCTCTTTTAAGGGGTGAGGATGTCAAGGTTAGCTCCTCGAACCACGATCTGATATTTCGGTGCTGTGTCGTATTGCATTGAAAATGCGACTATATTCATATTGGTGATTATAGTGAGTTTGGCGATTTAATATCCAATCATACCGATCAGGGCTCGCAAAAAAAAACCGTTCCTTAGAACGGTTTGTAATCTGGCATATGCTCAGGATCATGTGGGGTCTTTAAGCAGCTATCGGTGGCCTGTTGTTTAAACTGGGCTTGGATCGCATCTTTATCGACTTTGAGTTGATCCGCTGGAAATGCATAAATCTCTTCAATTTGTGCGAGGAGAAAACCTTTGGTGGTGGCATCGGTGACTTTATTGGCATAGTCCAAGGCTTCTTGCTTGGTGATCCCATTCTGACGATCAAGGGTAATGGTTCGTGCAGCATTGCCAATACTGGTGCAGTAGCCTGCCCATTTCTGCTCCGGCGTCGCAGGTGGTTTTTCACTACAGCCTGCCAAGAACACGCCCGCAAGCAGGCTCAGTGCCATGCCTGTTTTGATCACGCTCACTTTCGAGTCGGTATTTTTCAACATTTTCTCTTTCATCATTACGCTCCTCCTGCGAGCTATGATACTGAATATGACCGTCTTTGACAGCACATTATTGCAGCCAACGCAGATGAATGACTGCTTTCATCTATCACAAAAAAGCCCAACCGAGGTTGGGCTGATCTTTGGCACTCGACCTTTAGCGCTATTGGTTCTAGGTTCTAGAAGCGCCAGTGGTAGAAGATATCGATGGCTTTCTCTACCGATTCACTGGCCTCAAGATAGAGACGCTTGTTCATCTGATAACGTAAGGTCAGTTTATTGACTGGGGTAAACACCCCAACCCCATAACGAATATACAAGTCTGGCGTGATATAACCGGTCAAACTAACCTGAGTGTCATTGCCTGTACCTTGCGCATCCAATGCCAAACCACTCAAACCAAAAGTACGTCCGATCTGATTGGTCAAGGCACGCGTACCGCCCAAGCCCAAACTGATCCCGGCCGCCGCAATGGTGTTGTTGACATCCGACTTAAAGCCTTCGGCATTGCTGAGACCACTTGAACCTTCATTAATCCGGCCGGTGATCAAGGCATTTAGCGCCTCTTGCTCAGACAAGCCCGCATCGTTATAGACTTGGATACTTGGGCTGGTGGCTGTGCCGGTGACACGTACGCCCACGATACTGCCAGAAACCGTTTTACGGGTTTCCACATCTAAGGTTGGGTTGGACAATGGACCATTGAAACGCGCAATCGCTCGATTCAAATCAAGGTTCTGACCATAGGCTTCGATGGTGACTTTTTGACTGACACCGATCGCACCATTGGCACGCATCGCTGTTTCAAGACCACGTTGCGAAAGGTTCAAACGACCAATCAATGGAATACGACTATTAAAGCCTTGGAAGATCACTTGCTTGCCCAAGCTGACTGCCACATCGGCACGAATATCCCACGGTTTTGCAGCCTTGAGTAAGGCCAACTGATCATCGCCTTGACGTACGATGCGCACATCTGAGGACACGTTCACCACGTCGGCACTGGATTCTGGCATGGAGATCAAAGCACGTGGCACATCCACTTTACCTTTGACCGTGACGCGTCTACTGGCCGGCAATGCCTCAAGCTCAATGTCGGTATCCACCACGGCGGTCACCAACGGCGCTTGGCGAACCAAGAGTTTGTCGCCCTTGAGCTTTAAGTTGATGCGTGGATCATTTTTCCAATCCACTTCACCAGTTAAAGTACCCACGCCACTGCCACTGTTAAATGCCCCATTGATCGATGCATTGTTCTGGCGGATCGATGAATACAGCTGCACGTTGTTGATATTGACCGGCAAAGAAATCATGCTGATCGAACCATTTTTCAAACGCATCTCACCATCAAATAGCGGCTCACTCAGGCTGCCGTTGATCTTGCCTGCCAAGGATAGCGTGCCATCCATTTTGCGCACATCTGCAATAAAGGGCTTTAAGATCTTAAGTTGAACTTCGTTAAAGGCCACTTCACCTTGCATGCTCTTGTTGGCCGAGTATGGGTTAATCAAAACGCTGGCATAGCCTGTGCCAATATTCGGTGCTTTGAGATCCACACGCAGCAAGAACTTGTCTTGAATACTTTTGGCGATGACACTGGCTTCGTCATAGTTCATGGTCGAGGCCACATCATCTGGATCTGCCGCGGCTAAACCGATTTCACCATGACGCGTCACTAACTTGGCATCGATCTTGGGTTGCGTGCCTTGTGCCCATGATGCTTTGGCATAGCCATTCAGCTTGCCGGTCATGGCCAAACCTTCTGGCATAAATGCAGCGAAGTCGGCCAGATCAAGGTTCTGGGTCACAAAGGACACATTCCCCTTGGCTTGGCTGGCATGGATCGGTTGATCGAAACATAACTGACTGTCATTACTGCGCCAGCAATGCGGACCCACAAATAGTTCAGATTTCGCCGAGTTAAAGATGATCGGCGCATTTTGGTTTTGGATCAGATGCGCACGCACCGAATCAAACTCACCTTTTTGCACTTGGCCAAGCCAATCATTCTTGGCATTAAAGCCGCCCGCAAACTGCACATAGAACTTGGAATAGTAGTTCCAACCTTGGATCTGCAAGATATGTGCTTTACGTGTACCCGATAAAGTGATCGCACCATGTTGGATCTCACGATCTCCGGTTCTCAAGGTTTCCATCTGTGCTTTGATCGAACTTGGACGGGTTTCAGAGGTCGGCAACTCACCGACTAAACTGATTTTCTTGACGCTGATATCGTTAAAGCCAAAGTTATCCACCATCAAGTTTGCCGTCGCACTTAAACGCGGCTGCGCTTGGAAGTTGATATAACCATGCGCACGACCACGTAAGCCCGGATAAAGTTCGTACAACGCCGGCGCATTGACTTTGAGGCGCAGGTTCTGTGCATTGCCGGTGGCCTGCAATTGGTTGCTGGCATAGGACAGGAACAAGTTGTTGGCTTCAAACTGTTGCGGCATCAGACCTTGCTGATTGGCATTCAACACCACAGCCAAATTGCCCTGACCACGCAATACTTTATTGTTGATGATCCCAGCCAAATTGAGTTTTTCGATACTAATACGCTTATAGCGATCAGACCATTTCCCTTGCGACTTGACGTTACCCGAAACTTCACCGCGCACGGATGAGACAAAATACTGCGGTTTAAAACGCACCAATGAAGCATTCACATCCCATGCGATGCCTTCACGCAAGTTGACTTGACCATTGGCCAAGATTTTACCTGCAGCACCATCATGTTGCAGCTGATCGATTTTGATCAGTTCCGGTGTGCCTGAGACTTTGATCTTGAGCAGGCCATCGCCTTGTTGTAACTGTGAGGCATTCAGTTTGCCGTCATAGTGCACCGCAAAGCCTTTGAAGCCACCACCGGCTTTTTCATCATGGAATAACAAGGCTGCTGTACTTTTACCTGTCAACTTGACGGTTTCTGCTTTGCCTTGATCTGACATGCGACCCGTTAAGTCGATCGACTCAAGTTGAATAATCTGTTGATTCGGCTTGGCATAGCCATTGGCTTTGATTGCACCATTCAAGAGGTTGACTGGCGCTTCGGCAGCCACGCTTTGCGGGTTAAAATCTTTGGCATGCAACAATGCATTCCACTTCAACTGACGTTTTTCAGAGGGCAACTCCACCTTGGCGCTACCACTGAGACTGCCTTTGCCGGCTTGGTAATTAAATTTTGGTACCAGCAGATCGTTGTCTTTGAGGTTAATGGTGGCGTCATAGCGACCCGGCGGCAAACTGCCTTGATCATGCGGACGGATATTGGTGCCTAATAAGATGTCTTGTTTGTTGTCATCCAACACCAGATTGACCTGACCGCTGTCACTGCTGAGCCAACCGATATATGGCATGGCACGGTCGATATTATCCCAACGCACATCCATCAACATCGGCTGCGGCTTGGCATTTTTTTCTTCGGCTTGGGTCATTTTCAGCGCCCAAGTTTCGTAACGATCAAAATCAAGCTTGGCCTCGACCTGCATACCGTCTTTGAGCTGACCAGTTGAGCCAATTTTGGCATCCAAGCTTGGCGGTAGAAAATCACGAATCGCTTGCGGAATGATCTCATCTTTGGGATTGATGCGGTCTAGGCGACCATTTACATCCCAGTGCACATCATCCTTCCAGCTCACCAAACCTTTGAGTTTGACTTCACCTTCCATCACCTGACCATTGAAGCTTTGGATATTGAGTTGATCGGTCAGGTCGGTATCCATCACGGCGCTATAGCGGCCTTCAGGAATGTTTTCACCACTCAGATCAGTATTCAGATCCAAATTCAAAGTTTGAATATCACCTTTAAAGGTGGCGACGCCTTGTTTGGATAATAGTTTTTGATCCTCAAGCAAAGGCCAATGATAGTCTTTGAGTTGTACCGCACCACGCATCGGCACATCTGGACGCACCGGATGCAAGATCGCCCAAGCGGTCAACATATCTGGGGTTTTGGTGGCAACGCCGACTTTGAGTTCATCCAATGATCCGCGGGCTTGCAAGTAGATGTCATGCATATTCAAGCTTTCAAGTGCTGGAATATTGACGATGCCGCTGGCATGGATTGGGTATTTGCCCTGAAAGTCCATCTTGCCGGTGGCATTCTTGACCGAGAGATAGCCCATGTCCATTTTGGCATCTTTAAATTTGAGTTCGGTACCAGACCATAGACCGTCGTAAAGCTGAATATCATTGAAGTCGACACTGCTGTCATTGCTCTGAAAACGTAAATGATCCAGATTGACTTCATCTAAGCGCAGTACAAAAGGCAGTTTAATTTCGCTGAACTTAAACGGTTCATCACTCGGTGGTGAATGACTAATGATATGTAAATTGGAAACATTGGCGCGGCTAAGATGAATTTCTTTGTTGAAGATCGCGCGCCAACCGAGTGATACATCAGCGCGATCGACTTTGATTTCCATGTCGGTCAGGTTGACTTGAATCTGCTGTAAAATAATGCCTTGTAGCAAGTTACCACTTTCGTATTTGTATTTGATCATGCTTTGTTGAGACAAAACCCGATCCAACAAGAACTGGCTGCCCTTGTCAGTTGAAATCATCACGATCAGCGCCGAGAGCAGTCCCACGACGAGCAGCACGAGACTCCATAAAATCCCCCTGAGTACGGGGCTTTTACGCGGAGGCTGCTGTTGAGGTGGTAATGGATCTTGCTTTTCGACTTCAACCATTGTCATTCCAAAGTTCTCATGCATTATTCAGTTTAATCAAAACAGTGCAAACCCCGCAGTTGAGGGTTTGAACGTTGCTGTAGCATACCACGCGTAAATCAAGTGACACGGGTCAGCAAAAGTGGGTCAACTCAAAGTTAAAGTTGTGACCCAATAAAAAAGTGTAAACGGATTGGATTGCCCTCATCCGAGATCCCCGATGCAACATCGAGTCGGATCGGACCAATCGGCGAACGCCAACGGATGCCCACGCCGACGCTATATTCAGTCTTATTGCTGAAATCTTTGTTATAGGCATTACCAAAGTCGCTAAAGAGCGCCGCGCGCCAACCGTCTTTAAACTGATAGTTGTACTCTACGCTGCCCACTGCAAGCGCTTGGCCACCGACTTTATAGCCATACTCAATCGGTGACAGACTCTTGTAGTCGAAACCACGCATGCTCTGATCACCACCGGCAAAGTAACGTAGGTTATAAGGCACCTTGCTAAAGTCATCGGCGAAGATATAGCCCAGATTGGCGCCACCGACGAATTGATGATCGTCATTTTCCCCAACCGAATACAGTGCTTTCCAATTGGCATTCAGGATCGCCAGATTGGTATCACTCAAGACGCTGTCACTACCGGCTTCGATTTTATACGTCTGTCTAAAACCACGGGTAGGATTTAAACGATTGTCTGAACTGGTTTTGGAAATTTCATAGCCGAGCAAGAACGCTTCTTGCTCAGGTTCAGCACCCGGCACCAAGAATGCATCGGGAAATTGAGATTCATCCACCTGACCGCGTTGGGTCACGCGATCCAAACGATAGCGCACGCCGAAGATGTGCTGCCAGTCACGACGCGAGCCTTTAATGATGCGATCTGCCCCAAGCACCGCAGACTCGATCACCAAGTTCATGTCTGGACCGACGCCATCACGCTGTTCACGCTCATAGCCTCCGACCAGACTGATGTAGTCGTCGAGTGGATGTTTATAGGGAATGTTATAGCGACCATCTACGGCTTGACGGATTTTTGAGACTTCCATGTTGGCATCAAAGGAATGACCCAGATGGTTCACAATGGCGCGGCGATACTGTCCACGCACACGCACCCCGGTATCGGTGCCATAACCAATACCGGTCTCTAGACTATTCAGTTGATCGGCATTCAGGGTCACAATCACCGGAATCTTTTTATTTTCCCGCGCCAGATCCTTGAGTCGATCAGATTCATCTTCTTTGTCTTGTTGTTGATCTGCCATCCGCATCGAATAGCTGCTCGGCTGTTGCGGTTCTGTGCCCGCAAATTGTTTTTCATCGACCACGTTCTGCGTGACTTCAGTGGCAGAGGCTTTAACCTGTTTTTTATCGGTGCTGGCCAAGAGTGTCGCTTCACTCAAATTACGTTCATCCACCAAGGCCTGCAAATCCGGTGGCAACTCTAGCGGCTTGGTGATCGGATCAGGTTTCACCGCATCCACCAAGGTAAAGTTAAAATAGCGCGAGTTGGTCAAGTTATTGGCCAAGCCATTGACACGCCAAGCGGTATAATCCGCACCATCCTTCCACGGTGCCAAGGTTTTCAGGATCTTGAGATCAATTGGCAGTGGCTTGGAGGGATCACTCATCCGAAATTCAACTTCGCCCAATTGGTAGCGCTCGCCGGTTTCATAGCGCAAGTTAATATCCGCGCTATTCTCAGGCTGGTTGACTTTGACATCGTGTAAGCGCCAATAGCTATCAAAAAAGCCGTTATTGGCGGCAGCATCTTGAATCCGGCCTTTGGTGGTCTCATAAGCGCCATGATTTAAAATATCATCTTCGCTTAAGTCCGGGAGCACGCCGATCACGCGGAATTGGGCCAAGTTTTTACCCGCACCCGAGAACTCGATATTCTGCTCGGCCACACGCACTGGCTCGCCTGGATCTACCGTGACTTTAACGCGACTATTGCTGACTTTGTCGAACTTAAACTGGGGCTGATAATAGCCCACTGCCTGTGCTGCCTGTTTGGACAGCTCACGCAATTGCGGCACCGCTGAGTTGAAGTCGGTAAACGACTCTACCGTAAAACTCGACAGTTTGGCCTTGATGTTGTTGGCCAATTCCTCAGGTGCACCCTCGACCACTGCATTGATCTTGGGCACTTCGACCACATTATCGCGAGCGGGACGAATCTTTTTCAGGGCACGTTGAAAGAAGTTCAGATCTTTATCATCTTCGTCTTGGGGCTGCTCTAAACTGGCATCTGCCAAGGTCACACCGGCAGCATTGGCCTCAACCACGATTTTACGATCCGCTTGGATGCTGTTCATGAGCTGATCAACATCGACCGGGGCACGACTGATTTCAAGAATTTCCTGTGCGCTACTTTCTGTCACAGCCAGATCATTGGAATGGGTGCTATTTTGTTGTAATTGTTGTGTTTCTTGTTTGGCTTGTTCTGCGATCTGATAGATCTCATTGGCCATGCTTTCATCGACCACAGAGATCGGCAGGTCTTCTAGATCTTCAAATTGAATCGGCTTAAAGGGTTCAATCTGCCCTGCTTGGGTCTGCTGTTGCAACAAGGCCACACTGTCCACAGCCGTATCTGCCACGGCGCCAGTGTGGGCTGGATTTTCCTGTACGCCAACCGCTCCCTCACTGGCCGCAGCAGTTGCTGGTGCAGTGATTGATGCAGACGATGATGCAGTTGCTGTTGCAGACAATGGTGCTGTGTCATGTTGCGGCAAGGGAATGATTTGCGAAGCAGATGCTTGGGGCGTCGCCGTACTGCCATCTGACTGCGGCAAAATAGCCGGAGCACTGGCATTGGTTTGGCCCGATTCACGGCTCAAGGGCTGGGTCGCAGAGAGTGTGCTTCCAAGCTCGGCAGTTGCAGCGCTTTGCGCCATCACGCACGGAGATACAAAAACACTAAATAAAATGCTAAAACACAAATATTTGTTGCTATCATTCGATTGAGAGACACGCTGCACGTTATATGCAAGTACTGATTTTCTAAATTTAATTTGTGCTGACATAACCCACTCTAAACTTAATTCTTGTAAAAATGGTGCATAAGGCTGCCTAAATTCCATTAAAACGAATTGAAATTTATTTAAAATTCAAGATTTATGAGACGAGAAATATCATACATTAATTTCGCGATACAATAACGAAATACTCACATTTATTAATATTTTTTACGAAGATTCAGTATGGAAAAAAATGAACATATTTTAAGTAGTCGCCGATTTTTACCGATGTTTCTGACCCAATTTTTTGGTGCGCTGAACGACAACGTTTTTAAGCAGGCTTTATTGTTGGTGATTACTTATGGTTGGATTCAACAAAGTAGCGCCGACGTCAGCACGCTCAACAACTTTGCTGCATTACTTTTCATCCTGCCGTACTTTATCTTCTCCGCCACGGCGGGACAGTTGGCCGATAAATATGAGCGCTCTCGACTGGTACGTTTCATCAAGATTTTAGAAATCGTGGTGATGCTGATTGCAACCATCGGCTTTATGATCGGCAGTCTGTGGTTACTACTTTTTGCATTGTTCCTGATGGGTACCCACAGTACTTTTTTCGGCCCGATCAAATACGCCATCTTGCCGGATATTTTAAAACCCAATGAGCTGATGTCCGGCAATGCCTTGTTTCAGTCTGGAACCTCTATCGCGATCTTGATCGGGATGATCTTGGGCGGTGCGGTGATCTCTAGCGCTGGCGGCGATATGCTTTGGATCAGCCTGACAGTATTGGCGATCGCGCTGCTGGGCTATTTGAGTAGTCGTTTTATCCTGAAACAGCCTGAACCTGAGCAAAAACTCGACATCGACTGGAACTTTTTTAGAACCAGCTTTCAAACCCTGATCTACGCCAAGTCCTTGCCTTTGATATTTCTGATCCTCCTCGGCAACTCTTGGTATTGGTTCTATGGTGCAACCTATCTGACCCAAATCCCGCAATTGACCCAGCAGAATCTACACGCCTCTGAAAATGTGGTCAGTTTATTGCTGACTTTTTTCTCGGTCGGGATCGGTATTGGCTCTTTGCTGTGTCGTAAAATCGGTGGCACTGAAGTCAATCTCAAAATGGTGCCCTATGGTGCGATTGGCCTGACCGTGTTTGCCTTGTATTTGGCCGCCAGTATGGCATTTATCCCAGCACGCACTGGCGAGTTATTGGGACTGGCGGATATGTTTAACTCTGGCGCGGCTTATTATCACGTGATGCTGGCGATCACCTTGCTCGGAATCAGTGGTGGATTTTATATCGTGCCCTTATACACCATGATGCAAGCCTATGCCCCAAAATCACATCGTGCGCGCGTTGTGGCTGCAAATAACATCCTGAATGCCATTTTTATGGTTACTTCGGCGATATTCTCGATTATCATCTTGAGTGTATTGAAGATTGACTTAAAAATACTATTTTGTATCACTGCGGTTTTGAGTGCGGTATTTACGATTATCTTACTGCGCCAACTGAAAGTGAAACTGGCTGCTCGCCAAAACACGCTTACTCATCACACACTGGAGGATCAATCATGCGACAATACACAGGTATAGACAAAATGATTCATTCTTTTGACCAAGCCCTAAGAAGTTTGGTCCCCGGCGCGACTGCGGCGCATCGCGACAGTCCAGCCGAAACGGTTGAAAGTCAGCTCGGGGTCAGTGAAGCACGTCATGTCGCAGGCTTAATGCGCGTCAATCATAGTGGCGAAGTCTGTGCCCAAGCGCTCTATCATGGTCAAGCACTTACCGCCAAACTGCCGCATGTACGACAAGAAATGCAGCATGCCGCGATCGAAGAACAAGATCATTTGGCATGGTGCGAACAACGCTTAAAAGAACTCGATAGCCACACCAGCCTGTTCAATCCGGTTTGGTATGGTCTGTCCTTTGGTATGGGTGCCATCGCAGGCATCGCCGGCGACAAATACAGCTTGGGTTTTGTGGCTGAAACTGAACGTCAAGTCAGTCTGCACTTACAAGACCATATTACCCAGCTCCCGGCCCAAGATCAGCGCTCACGCCAGATCTTAGAGCAGATGAACATCGATGAACTGCAACACCGTGACACGGCGCTGAAAGCCGGTGGTGTGGATCTGCCCGCACCTGTACGTATCAGCATGACCGCAATCTCAAAACTGATGACCAAAACCAGTTATTTTATTTAAGCCAGTTAAGCCAATATCGAGTCTGCTCAACAGCATAAAATATCTAAAAACTAGGGTCTCTCACAGACCCTATTTTTTTGCTAACTCATTCGCTGCCACGGCGATGTTCTTGGCCAAAAAGCGCAAGCCGACGCCCGGCTCGGTGGCAATATAGGTCGGGTGAATGGCATCGTCATTTAACTTGTTGCGGAGCTTGGCCACCAAGATGCGTAAATAATGCGTATCTTCCTGATGGGTCGGTCCCCAAAGGTCTTTAAGAATCTGTGGTTGCGTGATCAACTGGCCGCTGTTCTGCGCCAACATCGACAACAACTGATACTCTTTTCGGGTCAGGCTGATCAGCTGCTGATCCAAGTAAACTTGGCGTTGGGCAAAATCAATCTTGAGCATGCCATCATCAAAGATCGAGACTTCGGGTTGGGTGGTGACTTGGCGCAGAATCACTCGAATCCGCGCCATCAACTCTTGCACACTAAATGGCTTGGTCACATAGTCATGTGCGCCCGCATCCAGCAATGCGACTTTTTCTTCTTCGGATGAACGTACCGAAAGAATAATCACCGGCACACTTGACCAGCTGCGCAGCTCTTTGAGCACCTCTCGTCCATCCAAATCCGGCAGACCTAAGTCCAAAATCACCAAATCTGCACTGTGCAAGGCCAATAACTCCAAGCCTTTACGGCCATATTCTGCCAACAGGGTCTGATAACCCTGCGCACGCAGCGCAATATCTAAAAACTTGCGGACTTGGTTTTCATCATCGATCACCAATATATTCACTAACGCACCAGAAGAATGAGTCATAACAAAGTTCAATCGGCTATCATTCAATGTTCAATTATGAACGAATTTGTTGGATCGGCAAAATCATACGCACACAGGTGCCACGATGATGTTCTGCCGCTGTGGCTGAAATTTGTCCCATATGCGCACCAATGATGGCCTTGACGATGGTTAATCCCAAACCCACCCCATATTGGCCACGATCACCACGCTGCATGGTATAGAACATATCAAAAATGCGACTGCGTTCCTCCTCGGGGATTCCTACCCCCTGATCACTGATCGCAATCATGATATTGTCCTCATCCAAACGCCGTACCTCGATACTGACCGCTTGGTCAGGCGGAGAGAAGTTGGCTGCATTTTCCAAAACATTAAAGATCGCCTGCTCGATCAGTGCGGCATGCACATACAGGCTCAGACTCTCATCTGGCATATCCAAGATCATTTTGGCTTCGGGCATATAGCGTTTTAAGCGCCGCATCGCAGATCCGACCAACTCATCCACCCCGATCCAGTCGCGTTTTAAACTTAAGCCTTCGTGCCCCAGGCGGGTCATATCTAACAGGTTTTGAATATAGCGGTCTAAGCGCTCCCCCTCAAGTTGTATGGCTTCGAGCAAGCTGTTCTGATCCGCATCGTTCATGTTATGCCGATAATGGGTCAAGGTTTCAGCAGCACCAATCATCGACGCCAAAGGTGAACGTAGATCATGTGAGACGGAGGACAATAATGCAGAGCGAAGTTTCTCAGTTTCATTACTGACATTGGCCTGTTCCAGTGCCTTGCTCAATTGGGTGCGTAACAGTGCTTGAGCAATGAAATCAATCATGGTTTCCGCCAGTTGTTTCTGCTCGGCATGCAGATGATGCTGTGCTGGAAAGCGTAGTCCCAACACCCCGATACATTGTTTTGAGGCCAGTAAGGGCAAAAACCACCAATCCGACTCGCTCAAGGTCTGGGTAAATCGCCCTGAAGCTTGTTGATGCTTGAGTGTCCATGCTGAAGAGATATTTTCTTTTTCTGAAATCTCAACTGGCGTCTGGGTTTGCGCTTGCCTATGGGTACTGTTGAATGAATCATTGAGTTTGATCCAAACATCCACCTGTAAGTTCTTTTCCAGACTCTTCGCGCCAATCTCGAGTACATCTTGCTGACTGACTGCAATAGAGAGTTTCTGCCCCAAGTCCTGCATGATGCTGTTATAACGATTGGCGGCTTTGAGGGCCACCACCTGTTCACGTAATCTTGAGGCCAAACGACTGGCGATCAACGCGGCAGCCAAAAAGGCCAGCACCGTCACCACCCCTTGATGCGCGGAGATTTGCAGGGTAAATCGTGGTGAAATAAACACATAGTTATATGCCAAAAAGAAAATCAGCGCCGAAATGACCGCCGCCAACATTCTAGTTTTGGAGGCAACAAACACCACTGCCGTGATAAAAATCACCGACAGCTCTTCTACACCGAGGTAGCGCTCTCCCAAATGCGCCAAAATAATACTGATACAGGTGGTGAGCAACACCAAAGCACTTTCTTTCAAGCTCAAGGTATAGGATGCGTTGGGCGTGACTGGACGTGGTTTATGTGTGCTTAATAACGGCACCAAACTTAACTCAAAGCTGGGCTGGGTATTGAGCATCTGCTGACTAAAGGAATTGCGCCAAAACTGCCAACGCGAAGGCTTGGCTTCCTGTGCCAGTACCACGTTACTGATCCCGCGCTCAATCGCAAACGCAGTCAAGGTTTTGGCATGCGCCTGACCATAGAGAATCTCGGTCATCCCCCCCAACTGGCGTGCCAGATTAAATGCAGCTTCGATCTCTCGATCGCGTTGAGTGTATTGACTATTGCTTAAGCGCCGCAAACTCAAAGACGACTGTATGGGCTGAGAAAATGCCACCACGATCCATTTTGCAGCACGCTTTTCTGCCAATCGGCATCCGGCGCGCACCAAGGCTTCGGCTTGATCCATTGCATCGACCAGCACCAAGACATGATGATTGATCGGGATCGGCGCCTGACCATGCAGGACAAAGTTTTCCCGCACATCGTTTTCCACATAGTCCGCCACAGTTTGCATCGCCAATTCACGTAGCGCAGTTAGATTGGAGCTATTAAAAAAACCATGTAAGGCGTGTTGAATCTGTTCAGGAACATAGACTTTGCCTTGGCTCAGCCGTTCGAGCAGTTCATTCACAGGCAAATCAATCAGGCGCATGTCGCGAATCCGCGTCAACATCCGATCTGGAACGGTTTCTTTGACTCGAATCCCGGTGATTTGTAACACCACATCATTGAGACTTTCAAGATGTTGGATATTCATGGTGCTAAAGACATCGATGCCTGCATCGAGCAACTCATTGATGTCTTGCCAACGTTTGGCATGTCGACTGCCAGGCACATTTTGATGCGCCAACTCATCCACCAACACAATCGCCGGACGCTGTTGCAACACCGCGTCTAGATCCATTTCTTCAAGCACATGGCCTTGATACTCAATGCGTTTGCGCGGAATCATCGGCAACTGATCTAGCAGGAGTTCAGTTTCAGGCCGACCATGGGTTTCGATATAGCCAATCACTATATCTTGATGCTGTTGTAACAAATCTCTGGCACGCACCAGCATGGCATAGGTTTTCCCCACACCGGGCGCTGCACCTAAAAACAGGGTCAATCGACCAGATTGATCACGATTGACCACTTGTAATAAGGCTTCAGCTTTGCGATTACGGTTTTCTGACATTCACATGATCCAGAGCAAGGTTGAGTTGCAGCACATTGACGCGTGCCTGTCCAAGCATACCCCAAGTCGGCTGTTGAAGCTGCTGCATCAGCAAGGCCTCAACCGTTGCTGTGGAGATCTGGCGCTGTGCCGCGATACGCGGAATCTGCAGTTGAGCAGCGGCCAAACTGATCTCTGGGTCGATACCACTGCCGGAACTGGTCACCAGATCGCTCGGAATACTCGACAAGGGCACATGTTCTTTTTGCGCAATGCTGAGCTGACGTTGCTGAATTTTTTTGATCAATTCAGGGTTGCTGAGTGCGAGGTTACTGCCCGACATTGTCATTACATTGTAATTTGAAGCGGATGGCCTTGGATGAAAATAGCCATCGCTGACAAAGGGCTGCGCTACCAAACGTGACCCAACAAGCTTTTGATTAACCTCAATTAAACTGCCATTGGCCTGCTGTGGGAATAGCAACTGTCCTAAGCCCGTGGCCACCAAGCTGTATAGAAAACCACACAACAGCAAAGTGACCACAGCCAGCCCCAGCGCCGCACGTAAATAGGCGCCGAGAGAACTGCAATGTTGGATCGCTGGGTTGGAAATAAGACCGGAATCAGCTTGAGTTTGGGTATAGGCGGTGGGTTTAATTTCAGACATGATCCTGCTCCTAAAACTGAAACATGACATTGATCAGCAGATCAATGGCTTTGATCGCGACAAAAGGTAAGATCACCCCGCCTACGCCGTAGATCAACATATTACGACGCAATAATTGCGTTGACGTAGAAGGGCGAAACTTCACCCCGCGAAGTGCCAGTGGAATCAAGGCAGGAATGATCAGGGCGTTAAAAATCAAAGCCGAGACAATCGCACTTTCGCTGCTGCCGAGTTGCATGACATTGAGAACATTCATCTGCGGAAGTGCCACCACGAAGAGTGCAGGTAAAATCGCAAAATACTTGGAGATATCATTCGCCAATGAAAAAGTGGTTAATGCACCGCGGGTAATCAATTGCTGCTTGCCGATCTCGACCACGGCTAACAGCTTGGTTGGATCAGAGTCTAAGTCCACCATATTGCCGGCCTCTTTGGCGGCTTGCGTGCCCGAATTCATCGCCAAGCCGATATCCGCCTGTGCCAATGCCGGTGCGTCATTGGTGCCATCTCCAACCATGGCCACCAAACGTCCCGCAGCCTGTTCACGACGAATGCATTCGAGTTTATCCTCAGGACGTGCTTCTGCAATATAGTCATCTACGCCAGCTTCTGCTGCAATCGCAGCCGCAGTTAAGGGGTTATCTCCAGTCAGCATCACGGTTTTGATGCCCATTTCGCGGAGTCGTGCAAATTTTTCTTTAATGCCATGTTTGATCACATCCGATAGTTCAATCACGCCCAAGACATTTTGATCACGCGCCACCACCAAAGGCGTTGCACCTTTGGATGCCACTTGCGCGACACGGGTGGTCAATTCGGCTTGGCTACTGGCATCTTTGTGACTGAATTTAAGCAGCGCATCCATCGCGCCTTTGCGAATCTGTTGCCCATTTGCCAAGTTCACGCCTGAAATCCGCGTCGATGCACTAAAGGCAATAAACTCTGCGCCTTGGGGATCATCGACATGCTCACCCAAGGTTTTGCCCAAGGCCACGATCGACTTGCCCTCTGGCGTCGGATCAGCCAAAGAACTCAGCATCGCAGCCTGACGCAACTCAGATGAAGTTACCCCCATCAGTGGATAAAACGCAGAGGCTTGCCGATCACCATAGGTAATGGTGCCTGTCTTGTCTAACAGCAATACATCGATATCCCCTGCGACTTCGACCGCCTTACCTGACTTGGCAATGATATTCGCTGCCAAGGCGCGGTTCATACCGGCGATCCCAATCGCCGGCAACAAGCCGCCGATGGTGGTGGGGATTAAACACACCAGTAAAGCCACCAACACAATCGGGCTGACACTGACCCCAAGATAGTTGGCAATAAATGGTAAGCTCAGCACCACCACCAAGAAGGTTACAGTCATCACCAACAATAAGATGCCGAGTGCAATTTCATTCGGAGTTTTTTGTCGATTGGCACCTTCAACCATGGCAATCATGCGATCCAAAAAGCTATTGCCCGAATCTGCAGTGACTTGCACCACGATTCGATCCGTCAAGACTTTGGTTCCGCCAATCACGCCTGAACGATCCGTTTCAGCTTCACGTAATACCGGTGCTGATTCTCCGGTGACTGCGGCTTCATTGATGGTGGCACAGCCCTGAATGATCTCACCATCGGCTGGAACCATTTCCCCAGCACGAATCTCGATCAAGTCATTCACCAGCAAGGCCGTGGCATCCACTTGCGTTCCCACTGGATCATTTAAATCTTTTAGCCGGCGCGCGCTTAGGTTTTGTCGCGCTTGTTTTAACGAGGCGGCCTGCCCCCGACCTTTGGCCTCCGCGATAGCTTCGGCATAGTTGGCAAACAACACGGTCATCAACAAAATTAGGGTGACCACGCCGCCAAAGATTGGCTCGGCATAACCGATCAGCGTACTAAACAAGGTGATCCAAGTGCCAAGCCACACCATGGCCATGACGGGGTTTTTAAATGCATGTTGTGGTAACAGTTTGATCAGTGCATTTTTATAGGCTTCGGTTTGCCATAACGACGTTGTTGTTTTTGCAGGATGTTGAGTACTCATGAATTTACGCCTCCAAGCCCATTGAATGCCAAATGATCTGCAATCGGCCCCAAGACCAGCACAGGGGTAAATTGCAACAAGGTCAACATCGCGATGATCGCGATTAAAGTCAGCGCAAAGGTGGGGGTTTCAATATTTAAGGTCCCTTTTCCTTCTGGAGCTTGGCGTTTTCGTGCCAAACCTGAAGCGATGATGAGTGGAATCATCAGGGTCGGGAAGCGTCCCAATAGCAGCACCAAGCTACAACTCAGATTCCACCACAATGTACTATCCGACAGCCCTTCAAAACCTGAACCATTGTTGGCAAAGGCAGAGACATATTCATAAAACACTTGGCTGATGCCATGAAAGCCGGGATTGCTGATCCCAGACAGGCTCGGTACTGATACTGCAATCGCGGTAAAACTCAAGATCACGATCGGTTGTAGCAAGATCACTGCTGCAAGTAGTTTTATTTCTGCAGCTTCAATTTTTCGTCCCAACAGTTCAGGGGTTCGACCTGTCATCAACCCGCACAGAAAAACCGCCAAAAACAGATAAATAATAAACTGCTGTAAACCACAGCCAATGCCACCCCAAATCGCATTAATCAGCATATTTGACATGCTCACCAATCCCGTGAGTGGTGCTGCCGAATCATGCATCATATCCACCGAGCCATTATTGACTTGAGTGGTAACTGCAGACCAGATTGCAGAATCTGTCGGTCCGAAACGCATTTCTTTACCTTCCATCAGGGTGATCTGCGAGGCAGTACTGGATAGGCTTTCCGACCAAATCGCGGCCCCAGCAGACAGTACCGACATCAACAACATCGAAGCAAAGACCATCGCGGCAAATTTCGGACGCCGGGTAAAGAAACCCAGCATAAAGATCACACTGATCGGAATGATCAATATCCCCATCATTTCTAGAAAATTAGACAATGGGGTTGGATTTTCCAGCGGTACGGCACTGTTTGGCCCATACCAACCACCCCCATTGCTGCCCAACTGTTTGATCGCCACCATCGGTGCGACAGGACCGAGCGGAAT
>JASLJB010000015.1 GCA_030152605.1 Acinetobacter sp.
TTTATGAAATAAAGCTCGTAAGGTTGACACCACCATCGCCAAGCCAATCATCGGCGTGATGACCTGCAAACCTACGATCCCCACCATTTGAGAGAGATAATACAGATGCGACTGCCCCGAATAATGCTGATCGTTGGTATTGGTCAAAAAAGAAATCATGCTGTGCAAAGCCAGATCCCATGACATATTTGGTGCATGGTTGGGATTGAGTGGTAAATAGCCCTGAAACATAAACAGCAACCAGACCAACAGCCCCACCACGATGCAGCTATAAGCAAAACTGAGGCAATAGGTTTTTGCACTCATGCCCTGCTTGGGATTTGTTCCGATCAGGGCATAAAGCGGTTTTTCGATCCAATGAAATAAGGGGTCAATCTTCATCTCACGGTTATGCATCACCGCTGCGAGGTATCGCCCTAAGGGATAGGCCACGATGATGCTGAGTCCGAGTAACAATGCAAACACTAACATGAGCACACTCCTTGACTGGCGTTTGCCATTAACGCCGGCATCCATGGTTGTTGTCGCAGTGGTACAGAGAGATGTTGTTGACTGTTTTGTAGAATATGTGGTGATGGTGCATGACATAAGATTTTCACATGCAAACCGGCATACTGCTCAAGATGACGCATATTGTGCACACTCTTGTACCTAGAAAATTCCTAAGTTGAGTATGGGAAATAGCGGCGTAAAGTCTCTATGCTACATTTCAACTTTCACGTAAAGATCACGTAAAATTGTGCAGTGTTGCAGTGAAATGCGCTGCAAATCGATCAGATGCGGATGATCAAACGGATGGATGGAGAGAAGGATTTGAGGGCTTTGCGATCGCCATGAGCTCAAATCAAATAGTTTGAATTTATCTCACAACATATGTGACACTCATGTGTAATTTTTCACCAAATAGTAAAAATAATCTATTACACTCTGCAACATGGGACAGCACTGATACATGGTCTCATCGCGACAGGTACTATTAAAATAAAGGTTGTTTTAGATTTAGCCTGTCATTGCGACGCTGCTCCAAGGAGAATACTTTTCAAAAAATCTTCAAAGTTCTCCTCAAATACAAGAAACGATGTCAACTCTTAGGAAATGCCGATGAATAATTTTAAAAACTTTTGTGCCACGATTTTTTTATTCACATTTGCCCATGTCGCGCATGCTGCTTCTGACACAGGTACAAGCGTTGATTTAAAACAATATCAAAACAGGCAACTCATCGCGGACTTTACCGCTGCGGCCTGCCCGGATACCCCCAAAGGATTGCAGCATATCCAAGGAAATCTATATCGCCATACCTCAAATGACGGTTTAGCCTTACACAGCGGATTGGTTTTGATCACGCAAGAAGGTGCACTGGTGATTGATCCCTCCATGACCTGTACCTCAACATGGTTAAAGGATGAAATCAAAAACAAATTTAAGGTCGATGTGAAGTATGTCATCTATACACATGCACATGCCGATCACATCAGTGGTGGACAAGTCTTCCAACAAGCGGGAGCGACTGTGATTGCCAATCAAAGAGCATTAGAACCGATTATTGGTGAAAAGCTCCCGACTGCCATCCCCAATAAAGTTTTTGACAAAGATATGGAAATAACTTTAGGCGGTGAAAAAGTGATTCTGCATCATGTGGCACCGAACCATTCAGACAGTATGGTGATGGTGTTGTTTCCAAAATACAAAGCACTGCAATGTACGGACGTGTGTCAAAGCAAGACCATGCCCTATAACGACTTCTTAGACTTTTACTATACGGGCTGGATCGACACCTTGGATTGGGTACTGGCACAAGATGTGAATTTTATTGATGTCGGTCACTATACCCCTGCCACCCAAACGGACCAACTGGCATTAAAAAACTATTTGGTTGATTTACATCAGCAGGTTTTAGATCTGACTCGACAAGGTCAGACTTGGGATCAATTATATCGAAACGTGAAATTCAGCCCAGAAGTTCAAGGCTGGCTCGGCTATGACAGAATGCGTATTTTAAATATATTGGGCATGCATCGCTGGGTCGTTAATCATCGTCGCGGCGGTTGGTAAGGCTTTCTTTTGAGAGATCTGATGACGCAGGAGCTGACTGCAGCTCCTCGCCATTATAAACCTCTCTGTCGGCGTTATGTCAGGTTTAATCCCCCATCCGATAGTAAGATTTCTCCAGTCAGATAATCCGAGGCAACTAGCATAGCAACGACTTGGGCGATATCCTCAGGTTTGGCAGCTCTGCGCATGGGAGAACGCTCCTGCCAAAGCTGTTGCGCCGCAGTCCACGTCTGAGTCAACGGCGTATCGACCAATCCCGGCGCAACGGCATTCACCCGAATATCTGGGGAAAGTGATACAGCAAGCAAGCGAGTGACATGGTTCAATGCGGCTTTGGAGGCAGCATAGGGAATGGATGCACCCTTGGGGCGAACGCCCGCATGTGAGCTGATATTGATCACGCAGGCTGGTCGACCGTAGCGTAGCGCTGCCTCTCGCAGCGCTGGTTCTGCTTCTGCAATAAGTCGAAATGGCGCGACCACATTGACCTCATGTAGCTCACTCCAAATAGCTGGCGAAGCGGCGATAAGATCGGTATGAGGAATAACACAACTGATGCCAGCATTATTGATCAGCACATCAAGCCGACCTTGCCAGGAAACAGCCGCATGGATGAGCCTGATCCTGTCCGCATCTTCCGCCAAATCTGCTTGGATATATATCGCTTCCCCCAACTCAGCGGCTAAGGCAAGTCCAGTGTCGGCTGAATGACGCGAGTGCAAAACCACCGCATAGCCTTCGCTTGACAACCTACGCGCGATCGCAGCGCCAATGCCTGAGGTGGACCCTGTCACGAGGGCAACGGGCAAGGGACTATTTTGAATTTCGCTCACAGCATCGTTCTCCTCTAGGCCGATATCACTTTAAATTTCAACCATTACATCACACTGATCTCAATTCTGACAGCAGTCGATTTTTACTGGTGTATGCTTGAACCTAGATTTCGTGGTAACCGCAAGGGATACAATAGGTCATGCTGGTGAGGGTGCTTGCCCTGTTGGTCTAGAAAAGATCTGTAAACACTTAGATTCGATCCTTCACTAAAATTAAGTTTGTAAAATATGAATATGAGATATATAGCCGTTACATTCTTACTATTATCAGGCATAGCAGCCTTCACCATTGATATGTTCGGACAGGATTTATGCATATATGAATATATATCTATGGGTTCTATCACTTATTTCAAAGAATTAAACGGCGTTTCTTCTAACGATCCATCTATGTTAGGCATGTGTGGGCTATTATCTATAACTTTCTCTATTATTTTAATTTTTATAAGAAATAAATATGCTTATTCAAGTATAGTATTAATCCTGCTGTTTTTAGAATTAATATTATTAAATATGATCGAAACAGCGTCCTATAAAGAAATCATTTATGATTCAATCATGAAATGTTCAAATTTCTCATTATTGGTCTGGATTGTTTTTCATCTTTCTTTTTTAGTGACGAGTATTTTTTATATTATTAAACATCAAGATCTAAAATAATAGCCAACCACACTATATGGTTTGTTATATCCCTTGTAGGATGCAATTCAAAACCACCTCGGCAAGTCTTCCCGCGCCTCGGCCTCAGTGAGCGAGTCTGTTCTCCTACTTTTTTAAAAAAGCAGCCAAAAACCTTCTTTGCACTGGAGGGTACGTCCTGTAAGCCTCAGCACAAAATAGGTGGTGTCCTGCCGCCATGATCAGATGCCAAATATTAATCCAATAAATTTGTGGCTATGCCTGATCACGGCGATTAGACGCGTTGCAATGTGGTTTATATGCTTAGGCTATTTAAAATTCTCTCTATTCAGCTTTTGCTTTTAAATTATTTGATCGATCACAGCATTTATTTCGTGGGGCCCAAGCACAGTTGTTTGAGCCAAGACTCGATTAAATAAATACTGTTTCTGCGATGGATTTGATCCGCGACGCAAGTGTGCGAGTTCTGTGCTTGGAAAAGTTTTGCTTACTTTTTAAAAAGTAAGAAGAAAGAACTCACTCACACTGAATATTCAACACGGTAAGACTTGCCGAGTAAATCTTGCTTTTCAAGTTTCAAATATTCAAAACCACCTCGGCAAGTCTTACCGTGCCTCGGCCGCTGTGAGCGAACTTGTTCTAATACTTTTTTAAAAAAGCAGCCAAAAACCCTCTTTGTGCTGGAGGGTATGTCCTGTAAGCCTCAGCACAAAATAGGCGGCGTCCTGCCGCCATGATCAGCGATCGAATAAATTTGATCCGTGACGCAGCCTTCTCTTACTTGCTTACTGCTTCAGGATCAAACAATTGCAGCTCAAGTGGCTGAATCGTTGCAGCTGTTGCACTGGCTGCACTTGTCGTGGCTTGATCCGCTTGAATCTCGTACTTGTCTAACATCGACGGATTGGATGGGTATTTTTGACCATTAAACTGCATCAATACTTGCCCAGTACCGCGGGTATAGACTGAGAAATCACGCCAACCGTGCTGGCTCGATGAAAGTAAATAAATCGGTGTGTCGGTCACAGTTGAGTCACTGATGTATTGAAAACTTTGATCAGCCAAGCCTTTAAAAATCAAAAGTGTACATCCCCCCGAACCACACCAATCTTGGCTTTGTAGCAGTACAAAGGCATCCTGAATGCCATCTTGGTTTAAGTCAGCAAAAGCATAGCGAAAACGGGTTTGGTCTTGGCTAAACTTTTGCACAGCAGCACTCAAGTATGTCAGTTGCTGAGCCTGATCCGTAGAACCTTGTGACAGCTGTGCTGTCACTTCGGATGCTGGCGAATGCGTGTGTGGCTGTGGTGGCGGTTCAACATGAGGACTACATGCAGAAACTACGAGACCCAAACTGATCCAAATGCATAAATGTTTGATCATGTTTTACGCTCTACATTTTTAGAAAGTTTAAATGACGTACCCCAAGGATACGCAAATATTTTATTAAAGTTAGCTTAAAAAGCATAGGAAATAGAAGACTCTATTTTTTCCAACTCGATTCAAAATGAATAATCAAAGCAAATTAAAAAACAAAAAGCCCATGATGGGCGCTTTGTTTTATGTGAGGAACTAATGCTGAGGATCAATCACAGGCTTGGTTTTAAACACTGCTTTGGGACGCCGTATAGGCAGATGATTGAACAAGATATTCAGTACAATCGCCATGATACAGGTCGCACTAATCCCCGAATGAAATAAGGTTTGCACCCAGGTTGGGAAATTGGCATAGAAGCCATGATCAATCATAGGGATCATCCCAACACCAATCGATGTCGCCACAATCACCAAATTCTTCTGCTGATTGAAATCCACTTTGGAGAGCGTTCGAATCCCACTTGCCGCCACTGAACCAAAAAGGACTAGTCCGGCACCACCGAGTATTGGTAGTGGAATCGCAGCGATAAAACGCCCCATGACGGGTAATAAACCAAGTAGGATCAGAATCATCCCACCTGCAGCGACCACAAAACGACTTTTTACCCCCGTCATCGCAACGAGGCCAACGTTCTGGGCGAAAGCACTTTGCATAAATGAGCCAAAGATCGGCGCAAACGCACTGGATAACATATCAGCGCGTACACCATTGGCCACACGCTGTGGATCAACCTCTGCGCCGACGATCTCACTCACCGCAATAATATCCGCCGTGGTTTCAGTCATGATCACCAAGGTCACGATCAACATCGCCAAAATAGCACTCCACTCAAATACTGGTGCCCCAAAACCAAATAAGGATGGCGCCTGTATCCACGCCCCTTGGGTCACGCCTGAGAAGTCGGTCATGCCTGCGAAATAGGCCAATAATGTGGTGATGACGATGGCCAGTAAAATCGACATTCTACGGATCGCAGCAGAAGTGCTGAGATTGAGCCCAATTACGATCGCCAAACTCAGCAAAGCCAAACTAATATTTTGCCCACTGCCCCAATCAGCGGCTTGAGGATGACCGCCCATCATCCAACGTACGGCGACCGGTAATAAGGATAAACCGATAATACAAATCACCGAACCAGTGACCACTGCAGGAAAAAAACGCAGGACCTTGGCAAAATACGGCGCCAATAATAAACCGAACAAAGACGCCACCATCACTGCACCAAACACGGCGGGAAGCCCACCACCAGAAGTGATGATCGCGACCATGGTTGCCACACCGGCGAATGAGACCCCTTGCACGATCGGCAGTTTTGCCCCGACATATTTTAAGCCCAGGCTTTGTAATAGGGTTGCGATCCCACCGACAAATAAAGCCGCAGCGATCAATACGCCCAGATCGTTCGCGGATAATCCAGCCGCACTACCCACGATCAAAGGCGGCGCGACAATTCCCCCATACATGGTCAAGACATGTTGCAGACCATAGGCCGTACTCTGACCGACACCAAGAAACTCATGCTCGGGAGAGGTCTTCGATTGTTTTACATGCATATTATTCTCCTACCTTGAAGCACATGAGCGGCAATGCAGCTCGTGATTAACTGCCGCGATAAGTTGAGTAAGCAAATGGGCTCAGCAAAAGCGGAATATGACAATGCTGCTGATCAGCACCGACAATAAAATCAACCACCACTTGCGCAAAGCAACTGTCGATTCCCAGACGTTGAAAATAGTCATAGCTCATAAATACCAAGCGATAACGCCCCGGCGTAATCATCCGGCTACAGCCGAAATCACGCACCCGACCATCGGCATCGCTTAAAGCTTGCGCGAGCAATAG
>JASLJB010000025.1 GCA_030152605.1 Acinetobacter sp.
ATTATCTTTAAACTCATCCGGTTGGTATAAACCTTGAGCGGGAGCTACAGTATTCGGCGATGGCATGTGCATAGCGTACCCTTCTTTAACTAGTGCCCTCTATTGGGCAAATCATTCAATATCAATATCTCACTTCGCGACTCGGCGTTGTCAGCACTATAGTTCAGTTTGAGTTAAACACTATATCGCGCTGCAGCTCTAGTTCGCATTGGCTTTAATTGCAAATAGATCTTACATAAGTTGCACTTTTTTAAAGCAAGTAAAACGGCATCAATCACAGGCGAATAGCCAGGTTTCGCGCCAAAATAGGGACAATCCAGGCTATTAGCGCTCTATTGAAGCAAAAAATATGCCAAAAAAATTTAGGTTAAAATGAATAAAAAATTGCTTATAAAATATGGCAAAGTGGCCGAATAAAATGTGGTTTAGAACTATAAATGCACTATTTGAGTGCTAAAAAAATCATACTGCTATTATTGTTGCGCTATTTTAGAACTGTTTTTGGGCCTTGATCCGGTGCAGTGATCCATTTTAATTGAATGGATCACTGATTTCGTGCGTTGCTGCTTTTTTCTCATTTGCAGCGTTATTATGACTGCTGTTATTCGGGCTGGTGGCTGGCGCAGCAGCTTTCGCCGGCTCTTTCGGTTTCACCGGATCTTTGGCTTTCTCAGCAGGCTTTTGAGTTGGCGTTTGAGTCGGTTTTTGAGTTGGTGCTTGAGTCGGGGTTTGAACCACAGTTTGAGCTGGTTTTTCAACTGCTTTCACCACACTTTGCGAACGTTTTACATCCACTACATTGCCTTGTTGATCTTTGACTGTGACCGTGGTTTTGGTGCTGGTATTACGGCTGCTATCAGTGGTAGCGGCCAGATTAGACTTAACCTGTGCCAATACGGTTTCATCGATCACTGGTAAGGGTGCACTGCGTAAACGCACGTCATATAAAGGCTTGGCACTCATTTCATCACTGCCAAGATCATTGACCAATGGCAGATATTGGCTGATTTGGACTGAATGCGGTTGTACCGATGCAGGCAGATTGAGCTTGAGCTGTGCCAACTGTTGTTCAAGTTCAGCTTGCTGTTTATACACGCCATAGCCCAACACATATTGCTCGGCCTGATCTTCACCACTTAAACGAATATAAATAAACTTTTTACGCTCTGGCTGACGCAAGAGAAAGTTTTTGATCACATCTTCTTCCGTAGCACGGAAGATTTCGATGGTGGAATTTTTTTGATTGTCCTGAACAAACTTAGTGCCGCGAAACTCAGGTGCATGATTGCCTGAAGCCACCATACGTGTGGTCATTTGCAAAGGACGCACTTGACTCATCAAGCTCCCTAAGTTGGCCGTGGCGGTGACTTTTTCAGGTTGGATCTGAAGCTGGGTCTCTTCAATCGGATTCTCAATCGTGACCAAGTCGTTGACATCGGTCACGGCCCAAAACACCACGGCCGCGCCCAGACATAGCGCACCGCCAATCAACCAGCTATAGAGTTGAATATTTTGCATATTTGAACGGCTTGATGTCATGGAGCGTGTACCTGTAGGTTATATTTGATTCGCTAGAATCGCTTGATGCATAGATTCAACATCAAAATCGCGGGTGATTATAGCCTGTCCAAGTTGTTTCAACAAAACTAAACGTAACTGACCATTTAAGACTTTCTTGTCATGTGCCATAAATCCTAAGAACTCATCCAAAGGAATCTGCGGGCAAGCAATCGGTAACTGAGCGCGAATTAAGATATTTTTTACCCGTTCAACATCCGCGATCGAGATCCAGCCCATACGCTGTGATAAATCCGCCGCCATCACCATCCCGGTGGCCACGGCTTCACCATGTAGCCACTCGCCATAGCCGAGATAGGATTCAATCGCATGACCAAAGGTATGACCTAGATTAAGCAAAGCACGTTCGCCCTGTTCTTTTTCATCATTGGCCACGATGCGTGCTTTGTGCGCACAAGAACGATACACCGCTTGCGCCAAGAGATCGAGATCACCCGCCACCAAGCCTTCCATATGCTGCTCTAACCAGACCAAAAACTCAGTGTCGCCGAGCAAGGCATATTTAATGATCTCAGCCAAACCTGCGGATAGCTCACGCGGCGGCAAAGTTTTCAGATGCGCCATATCCGCCAAAACCACCTGCGGTTGCTGAAACGCACCGATCATATTTTTACCCAGTGGATGGTTGATGCCGGTTTTGCCTCCCACACTGGAGTCGACTTGCGATAACAAAGTGCTTGGGACTTGGACAAAGTTGACCCCACGCTGGAAGCATGCTGATGCAAAGCCCGCCATATCGCCAATCACACCACCACCGAGCGCCAACACGGTACAGTCACGGTTAAAACCTGCGCTGAGTAAGGCATCAAAGATCAGATTGAGATGTTCAATGTTTTTGTATTTTTCACCATCCGGCAGCACACAGCTAGAGACCACTTTATCTAGACCGTGTAGCACGTCTAGATAATGCTCTAAATACAAGGCTTGCACCGTGGTATTGGTCACCAGCATGACTTGCTTGCCATGAAGATAAGGTGCCAATAATTGTTTTGAATCTAAATCCGCGCCAATAAAGATCGGATAACGGCGATCGCCAAGCTCAACATGTAAGGTCTGCATGATTTCCTATGCCACTATAAACACTAAAAAATTCTACATTAAACTGCAAATACAACCTCGGCACATCCGCCACAGCATCTCAGCCGTCGCGGTTGATTTAAGCCGTGATGATTTGCAAAATTTTCAAGGCCAAATCCCGTGCCGCACCTTGATTGGTTTCAATAATATAATGCGCCACGTCACGGTACAAAGGATCTCGAACTTTGAGTAAGTCTTTTAACTTCTGTTCGGGATTATTCACTTGTAATAAAGGGCGATTTTTATCGCGATAGGTGCGTTGTAATTGAATTTCAACCGGGGTGTAGAGATAAACCACGATGCCACGCTGCTTCAAATAGTGTCGATTCAAGCTTTGCGTAACCGCACCACCACCGGTGGCGACCACGATATTGGACTGTGAGGTCAAGTCATCGATCACCGCAGTTTCACGACCACGAAAACCTGCTTCACCTTCTTTTTCAAAGATCCAAGGAATACTGGCGCCAGTTTTTCGCTCTATTTCATGGTCACTATCTAAGAATTGTCGACCCAATAAATCAGCCAAATGCCGACCGACCGTGGTCTTACCCGCCCCCATGGGACCGACCAGATAGATATTGGGTAAACTCAAAAACTCATTGCTTGGCAAGGAGTCACCTATTGTATAGCCTTGATTAAAACCATATTAATGATTTCTGATCAGACTGTCATTAACAATTCTTGGTGTCACAAAAATCAACAGC
>JASLJB010000047.1 GCA_030152605.1 Acinetobacter sp.
AAGGTCTTCAGTCAACTGCTCAGGCTCAGGTTGAACTGGTACTGGCGCTGGTTGAACTGGTACAACTTCTACTACAGGAGCAGCAGGTTTCAAGTGACCACCTAGAACAACGTTTAGACCTGCAAGTGCAGTGTAGTTCCAGAAATCTTCGTCGATGTTGTATGTAGCACGTGCTTCAGTACGTAGAGACAATACATCGTTTAGACGCCAGAAAGCACCTACACCTGCATTACCCAAAGTACCTTCTTCAGTGTTACCACGACCATCACGGCCATTAACATCACCAGTGAAGTTATATTTATAGTGACCAGCACCTAAAAGTACATACGGCTTGATTTTGCTGTCGTAGTTTTTAGTGATCAAATCAGAAGTAGCATAGAAGTTACCGTTGATTTGTTTTTGCTTATATTCAGCACCAGCGTTTGGATCAACATCACCTTTAACTTGGTTATATTCAGCTTCGAAACCTAACCATGGAGTTAATTCGATACCGAGTGCTGCGCCAACGAATAAATCGTCTTGTAGCTCACCAGATGAAGTTAAACGGTCACGGCCGTTATTGTGTTGAGAATCTTGGAATGTGTAACCTAATAACAAAGGAGTTACTGTTACACCAGCATTAGCTGCAGCTAATGGCGCAGCAACAAGCATAGCTAGTGCGATACGACTCAGTTTCATGGATGTCCTCCAGAGATAACGATTGTTGTTCAAGCTCAGCCTAAAATGATTTAGCTACCTGAGATAGGCATTTTATATACCCCAGTATTATTTTTAAGCTACTCACGTATGAATCATACAAACACTTTGTAAATTTTCCAAGTGCTTGATAAATTTAATCAAGTAAATTATTGACAAAATTACTTACAATTTCCGTTGTAGTTGCGTAATTTTGATCAAAATACCCGATGTGAGTAACTTGAATTCTGCTCATGCTGCGCCATTTTAGCAGTATTCGTGAGCGATAGTAATAAATATTTTAGCGTGTTTCTTGGCGAGTCGGCTTTTTCCACAAAAACCTCAATGAATCCAACGAATAAATATAACTTTATTTATAATCACATTTTATAGATATTAGGTCTTATTTATCACAAATATAATTCTGTTATACCACTCATCTAACAATTATTGTTAAAAATTACAAATTTACAGCATTGTATAAAAAATCATCTCATTGTTAGGAGTAGAGATTACAAAACCGAAGCCTTTTGATAAAAGTCTACAGCTCTAGCATTGATGTTTGAATACTCTAAAATTGCTTAAAATTAAAGCAATTACTTTAATATTTCCATGTGACATTTACTTCATCATTTTTATAAAAATTTACAGGGTAAATGAAAAATTATTTTTTGTGGCTGTGGACTGATGATGCATTAACGATTTTTTTGAATTACTTAAACATCACACTGAGCTGCCGTTTAAATTTGCCCATCCCTATCATGTCCCTATACTCAACAAACAACCGAGTGCCTAAGAAAAATATACCCCGACTCCGGGGTGAGCATAGGTTGGACAACGACTTTTAAGCAATGTTTCTAAACTGCGTTTCAAAATCATCCTACAAAATACAACGCTACTCAAACAAGTCGAACCCTTATGCAGTCACAGTTCCCTCCTCACCATTATGGATTTAGCTTGATCGAGCTGCTGATCTGTATGGCAGTGATTGCGATTTTGAGCAGTTTGGCCGTGCCAAGCTTTCAACACATGCGTGCCAAGCAAGAATTCAACGCAACCCAAAGCTTGCTGCAGCAACAGGTCAATCTGGCGAGAAGTCATGCGCTGACTTTGCACCAAGATATTGTGATTTGTGCAGCACTGGACATGAAAAGCTGTAATCACCAACATTGGCAACATGGTCTATTGATGTATGTCGATCACAATCAAAACCGAAAACTTGATACCACAGAAACCGTACTCAATTACTCCAGCACCCAACTCAAATACGGCATGCTGTCATGGCATGGCAATGCCACACATCCGAATCAGATTGTATTTCAATTGGATAGCGGCCTCCCCAGGGGATCTCAAGGCAGCTTTCGCTACTGCAGTTTCAAATATCCAGAACTGAGCCATAACTTTGCACTTGGAGGCATGGGCCATCTTAATACAGTTGCCGCGACTCAATGCCCTTAAGCCTGGGAAACACGTGAACAATGCTTGTGAAATATGTTACTCGCTCCGATCAGCACGGTATACCGATCCAGATGCATTTCAGCCCTCTACGGTTTGTTAAAGATTTAATTTGTTACTTTCGTGACTCATCTGATCGCAGAATAGCGCTTCATTGTTATGCTGTTTTTTATATACTGCTAAAGTTTCAAAAAAAGTGACTTAATACAACATCGGAGAATACAACAATGACTGACATCGTAATTGTAAATGGCGCACGGACAGCTATGGGTGGTTTTCAAGGCAGTTTAGCCGCAGCAACTGCACCCACATTGGGCGCTGCAACCATTCGCGCTGCAATCGAACGTTCTGGTTTGGATGCCAATGATGTAGAAGAAGTCATCATGGGCTGTGTTCTTCCTGCCGGTCTCAAACAAGGACCTGCACGTCAAGCCATGCGTCTCGCTGGCCTGCCCGACTCAACCGGCGCAGTCACCATCAACAAATTATGTGGCTCGGGCATGAAAGCCGTAATGCAAGCCTCAGATATGATCAAAGCCGGTTCTGCCCAAGTCGTGGTCGCAGGTGGTATGGAGTCTATGACCAATGCCCCTTATATCCTGCCAAAAGCACGTGCCGGTTTACGCATGGGACATGGCGAAGTCAAAGACCACATGTTCTTAGATGGCCTAGAAGATGCTGAAACTGGACGTTTAATGGGTTCCTTTGCCCAAGACATGGCCAATAGTCGTGGTTATAGCCGTGAGCAAATGGACGAGTTCGCGATTCGTTCATTGAAACGTGCACAAACTGCAATTAATGAAGGCTACTTTGAAGCTGAAATCGTGCCTGTGACCCTATCTAGCCGTAAAGGTGATGTGGTTGTGGACAAGGACGAACAACCTTTCAATGCCAATATCGACAAGATTCCAACACTCAGACCTGCCTTTGCCAAAGATGGAACCATTACTGCTGCCAATGCCAGCTCAATTTCAGATGGAGCTTCTGCTCTCGTGCTGACTTCAGCTGAACATGCACAAGCCAAAGGCCTTAAACCTTTAGCAAAAATCGTGGCCTATGCCTCTAATTCGCAGCACCCTTCTGAGTTCACCATTGCACCAGTCGGTGCAATTGAAAAAGTACTCAAGCAAACTGGATGGGATGCTCAAGAGGTTGATCTTTGGGAAATTAACGAAGCCTTCGCGATGGTGACCATGTGCCCGATCGATGACTTCAAACTCGATGCAGAAAAAGTCAATATTCACGGCGGCGCTTGTGCACTGGGCCATCCTGTCGGCTCGACTGGCTCACGTATCATCTTGACCCTGATCCATGCCCTGAAACGTACCGGCGGTAAAAAAGGCATCGCGGCACTGTGTATTGGTGGTGGTGAAGCGACTGCTGTTGCGATTGAAATTCTATAATTTTACTCGTACATTAACGCCTCAAAAAAAATCCTGCTTGATGCAGGATTTTTTTATTTAAACCCAATGTTTAATTGTGTACTCAACGACCTAGCGAACTGCTAAATTATCTGCTCACAACAACAATAAGGCCACTTGCATGCAACTCAATCATTATCTCAACTTCAAAGGACAGACCGAAGCCGCCTTTAACTTTTATAAGTCGGTCTTTGGCGGTGAATTTTCTTATATTAAACGTTATGCTGAACTGCCCGCTCAGGATGGCGTCAGCATTTTAGCGCATGAAAAAGACTATATATTGCATGTCTCACTTCCCATCAACGAGTTCACCGAACTGATGGGATCGGACTACAGCGAAAGCTTTTGTGCCCAAAGCAATATGGTATTCACACCAGGCAATAACCACTACATCTCAATCAATCTCGGGATCGGTGAAGAAGCCGAAGCCAAACGACTATTCAATGCTTTATCGCAACAGGGTCAAATCGAAATGCCCCTAGATAAAACCTTTTGGGGCGCACTCTATGGCGCATTCACTGATCAGTTCGGGGTGAAGTGGATGGTCAACTGCCAACTGCAAGAAATCTAGTCTCCGGATTGCTTTAGACTTCAATCTAGAATAGAAAAAATCCCGCACTCGGCGGGATTTTTTAACTTTAGGACTTTGCTCTGATCAATTCAGACTTAGGCCCCAGTCTGATAACTGGCTTGGGCGACGGCAGTTGAGGCTTGATAAGGCTGTTTAAAGTCATTTAAGCCTGCCGCAGCTTCTTGGATATCCTTACCGTCTTTGATCACAAAGCTATCGAAGCCAGCACGCTTTAAATAATTCAACACATCTTTAAAGATGTCACCGACCGCGCGTAACTCACCTTGATAGCCCTGACGTCGCAGCAGTGCAGCAAAGGAATAGCCACGCCCATCATTGAAGCCTGCAAACTCAATAAAAATGGCATCCAAGTCAGCCAAAGGAAATTCATTTAGCTCTGGTGAATCATCCACCGTGATATACAAGGCTTTTTTACCCTGAATCTGCGCTAACAATTCAAGTTGAGCCGTGGTGATCAGCACATCACCGGTCGGAATCAGGCCATCTTCGGCAATCACTTGATAATGGTTGTCTAAGATCGTGCCGTCTTTGAGCAACACTTGTCGTTGAGTATTAAGCATATGCGCGCTCCTTAAACGGTTGAATACCGACACGGCGATAAGTCTCAATAAATTTCTCACCCTCTACACGCAAGTCGAGATAAGTATTCAAGATTTCATCGATCACATCTGGGATCACTTCAGCGGCAAATGATGGCCCGAGAATATTACCAATCGAGGCATCATGGTCTGCATGTCCACCCAAAGTAATTTGGTAGAACTCAGCACCTTTTTTATCCACCCCCAAAATTCCGATATTGCCGACATGGTGATGACCACAGGCATTCATACAACCGGAGATATTCAGATCGATTGGCCCTAGATTATAAATCGTATCCAGATCATCAAAACGACGACTAATCGCTTCTGAGATTGGAATCGACTTGGCATTGGCCAAAGAACAGAAATCCCCACCCGGGCAGCAGATAATATCGGTCATAAAACCAATATGTGCACGCGCGAGATTATGCTGATCCAAAGTCTGCCACAGGGTAAATAAGTCTTTTTGAGGCACATCCACCAATGCAATGTTTTGCTCATGCGTGGTACGTAACTCACCAAAGGTATATTGATCCGCCAAATCAGCGATGAGATTCATTTCCTCAGTGCTGATATCTCCC
>JASLJB010000054.1 GCA_030152605.1 Acinetobacter sp.
GCGATCATGGCGCGAGCGCCGGTTAAAAATAGTGGATTAAAGCCCATCACGGCGAGCCGTGTTGCGGGCATTGAGCCAGCAAACATCATCATGCCAATCAGGCCATACAGCCAACCTAGACGTTGTGAACTCATATTTAAACTCCCTCAGTATTGCTAGAGAGTGTCGCCAGAATAATCGATACGGTACAGCTACAGTCCACTACAGTTTGAATGTACTGTATCGGTGATTTGACCCATAAAGTTGTGATGATGAATAGATCAAAAATATTTTTTTCAGCATTTAAGTTGGCTATGATTAAGGCATAAAAATATGCAACGGAGTGTGGGCTATGGGGAAAATCGAGCACTGTATGCAGGTCATTCAAGATCAGATTAGCGCAAAAAAATTACTGTCTGGCTCACGGTTGCCTTCCGTACGACAGTTGGCTACGCAATTGCAATATTCAGTTTCAACTGTGGTGGAGGCTTATGCGCGCTTAGTCGCGATGGATGTGGTCAACTCCCGTCCGGGTGCCGGATTCTATGTTGCTGCTGAAAAAGCTTTACTCCCCATTTCTGATCCAATCCAAGTCTATGATCGCAGTGTTGATCCGCTTTGGATTGCGCGGGAATCCTTGATCGCAAAATCCGAGGTCCTTAAACCCGGCTGTGGTTGGCTGCCCGAGACATGGATGCCTGAAAAAAGTTTGCGCAAAGCAATAAAAATCGTCTCTCGGCTCGAAACTCAAGTGCTGACGCACTATTCACCACCGCAGGGACATCTGGGACTCAGACAGTTAATTGCGCGGAAGAAACAAAGCAGCGATATCCATGTTCATGAAACACAGATCCTTTTGACAGACTCAGGCACACAGGCGATTGATCTGATCTTTAGATGGCTGTTACAGCCGGGTGATGTGATTTTGATTGATGACCCCTGTTATTTTAATTTTCATAGCCTGTTAAAGCTGCATCAGTTGCACGCTATCGCGATCCCATTAACACCGAGTGGCCCAGATCTGAGCGATTTCACTGATGCCTTACAGTTCCAACCCAAACTCTATCTGACCAATTCCGGTATTCACAATCCGACTGGGGCGATCCTGAATAGCGCTGTGGCTTATCAAGTGGCAAAATTAGCTGAGCAGGCGAATATGCTCATCGTCGAAGATGATGTTTTTGCTGACTTTGAGCGCGTTGCCGCGCCAAAATATGCGGCACTCGCTGGTCTATCTCAGGTCATCCATATCGGTAGCTTTTCCAAGACTTTATCGGCATCGGTCCGATGTGGTTATATCATTGCTGAGCACAACAGTATTCAATCCCTGATTGATATCAAGATAGCGACCAGTTTTAGCAGTGCTCGACTCAATGCAGAAATTATTTACCATGCGTTAACAGATAGTGGCTATCGACGTCATCTAGATTGGATCAACAACCATTTAGCCGCTTCGATGCATCAATGCATTCAAGCCTTGGCCGCTTTGGAAATCACACCGTGGATGCCGCCCAAAGGAGGCATGTTTTTGTGGTGTGAATTGCCTCACAATATCAATGCCACGGCGCTGTCAAAAATTTGCCTCCAACATGGCGTTGTCTTGGCACCAGGAGATTCTTTTAGTCAGACGCAACGGATGCAAAACTTTTTACGCTTTAATGTCGCACAATGTCATGACAAAAGGATTTTTGATGTCCTTGCACTTGCCATGCAGCAGTGTTTAACAATGCGCGAGGCGAGCGAGCGTTTGAGTGTGTAGCTGCAATGCATCACATCATGCCTTCAATTGGCAGATAGGACACGCTATGCATCATAAAGCGTTGGAACTTGGTGGTTTTGGGATCGCGATTGTATTCGATCACTTGGCCATTGTTCTGATGTTCTAACCAGATGATTTGATTATTGGCATCGAGTTTAAGTTCATAGGCGACTTTATTCAGCGTTTGATCAAGCACTTGAGAAATTTGTTCTTGCAGCGGATCGGACTCGATCACAAGACCAACTTCGGTATTAAGGTTGACGGAGCGTGGATCAAAGTTAAATGAGCCGATAAAGACTTTCTCATCAACATTGATAAATTTGGCATGCAGGCTGGATTTATTTTTGATTTTGGCCGGTATCACGTTACCGGTGGCAACCTCGTACCAAGTCCGAGTATCACGCTCAATATAAGGCTTAAACTCATACAGTTGCACGCCACTTTTCAGTAAATCATAGCGATACTTTTGATAGAAGGCATGCACCAAGGCCACATCATTGGCGACAAAAGAATTGGTCAAGACCCGCACTTTGATGTCTTGTTCAGGTAGCTTGGTCAGATAATCCGTGCCCACACTGGTTGGAACAAAATAGGCTGAGATCAGATCCAGCTCTTGTTTCGGTTCGCCCATTTTCTTCATCATTTGATTGAAAATCATCTGTTCTTCAGATGCTTGTCCCAAAGTCTTGGCCGGAGAATCTGCTAGGAAGTGTGCAGGTGCCCAATCAAGTTGGCTGCGTTTTAGGATTTTTTGTAGAATTTTCTGTTGCCGCTCGACTTTGCTGCCTGCATGGAGGTCTTTTTCTTTAAAACGCACAAAGTCGACTCGGAGCTGTTCTAAGTCTTTGGCATCACCTTGACGCAGCAACTGTTCAACAGGATAGCTGAGTGGGTGATTCCAAAACTCAATAAACATTTGATTGGCATCTTGCACCACATGCCCAAAGAACAAAATATCCAAATCGGTAAATTGAAAAGACTCACTGGCATCAAAATACTCACTACTAATATTGCGTCCACCAGTGACGGCGATCGCACCATCTGCCACGATCAGCTTGTTATGCATGCGTCGATTGATTTGTTTGGTTCTAAAGATATAGTCAAAGACACGTAAGGTTCTAAATTTATAAGGATTATAGATTTTAATATGCATGTTCGGATGTTGCATCAGGGCACGAAACTGTGGATCGAGTTGACGACCATTTTGATCATCGATCAGCAGTCGGACTTGAACCCCACGATCAGCAGCGGCCAATAATTCACTGAGTATCAAGTTGCCGACAAAGTCATCTGACCAAATATAATACTGCAAATCCAATGTGTGTTTTGCTTCACGAATCAAGTGGATACGTGAGGCGATGCTAAGGAAAGCTTCATCCATAATCAAATAGGCAGTCAAACCTTTGGCCAGATTCTGATCGGCTTCTGGGGTATTGATCCAATGTTGAAAGTGTTCAGGACTTATTTTTTCTGGTTTTGATTGATTCATCGCTAAGCCACATCCTGTTAATGTGAATGTCGTGACTAAAAAAAGAATGCAAAGTGGTATATTCTGAGTCTTCAAAAGTCATCCCTTTTGATCAAAAACTATAACAGCAAGACATGCGTCGCAAGCGCAGTGCAAAATGAATTAGGTTGTTATCAGAATCATGTTCAATTAAAAATACAATACTTTAGGGTAGATTGACAATGCTTTGTGATCTTCATGTTTTTGTGAACATCCTGTGACACTATTCGCGCTGTGAGGATGCCGTTGTATCGAAATCTGCGCTTAAAATTTAGTCATGCTGCGTTGGCTGACTCTATATCTGTCTATAAATATATTAAAACCCGCAGCCTCAACTGCAGAGAGGAAATGTCAACTGCGGTGTTATGCGCTATCATGCAAGTACGTTGTAATTGAATAGATAAAAAGGATGAAAACTGCCATGAAACCTTCGATCAAGTCACGCGCTGCAGTTGCTTTTGCTGCTGGTGAACCCTTACAAATCGTAGAAGTTGATGTTGCACCACCACAAAAAGGTGAAGTTCTAGTCAAGATTACCCATACCGGTGTCTGTCATACCGATGCATTTACCTTATCTGGTGATGATCCTGAAGGTGTATTTCCTGCGATTCTGGGGCATGAAGGTGCAGGCATCGTGGTTGACGTCGGTGAGGGCGTGACCAGTGTTAAAGCAGGCGATCACGTGATTCCACTGTATACCGCCGAATGTGGCGAGTGCTTGTTCTGTAAATCAGATAAAACCAACTTGTGTATTTCGGTGCGTGCCACTCAAGGCAAAGGCTTGATGCCAGATGGCACCACGCGTTTCTCTTATCAAGGTCAACCGATCTATCATTACATGGGTTGTTCAACCTTCAGTGAATACACCGTAGTGGCTGAAGTGTCTTTGGCCAAGATCAATCCTGAAGCCAATCCAGAGCATGTCTGCTTGTTGGGTTGTGGTGTGACC
>JASLJB010000065.1 GCA_030152605.1 Acinetobacter sp.
GACGCCAGTCGCATCGCCGGGTAGCTATGTTCGGAAGGGATAACCGCTGAAAGCATCTAAGCGGGAAGCCTACCTCAAGATAAGATTTCCCAAGGACTTTATGTCCTCTAAAGAGCCGTTGAAGACTACGACGTTGATAGGTTGGATGTGGAAGTGCAGTGATGCATGAAGCTGACCAATACTAATTGCTCGTGAGGCTTGACTATACAACACCCAAACAGTTGTATTGCTCATCTAATTCGATACAAAATACTTGATTTAGTTCAAAAGCTAGTTACAATACCAACTCAAATTTAGCATAATCTGTTAATAACTCATTTGACGAAAGCTAGGCATCCAATAAGACCATAGCGAGTAAGCATAAACAGTTGTGCTGGCGACAATAGCAAGAGTGAACCACCTGATCCCTTCCCGAACTCAGAAGTGAAACCTCTTCGCGCTGATGGAAGTGTGGGGTTACCCATGTGAGAGTAAGTCATCGCCAGCTCATTATTCCTAAAAATCCCTCGACTTGCGTAGTCGGGGGATTTTTTTATGCGTGGGATTTATGTGTAGGATTTATGTGCCGATGCGACTGCTTCAGCCTCCATTGCTGCTTGTTCAAGTTGCCTCACCAGTGGGAGTACTTTTTCCCCGAAGTATTCAACTTCTTCAATGAAGTGGAGGAATGCCGACAAAATCAGATCAACGCCAACCTTTTTAAACGCTACGATCCGCTCAGCAATTTGTAGTGGGGTACCAATGAGGTTGGTTTTAAAGCCATCGTTGTATTGAACCAAGTCTTCAAAGGTTGATTTTGCCCAATTACCTTCACCTTCGATCGATGCGGCACCAGCTTGACGGGTTTCATGACCGAAAGCATGTACAGCTTCTACATTGGCTTGGTCGATAATATCTTGTAATACGGCCAATGCTTCCTCTTCAGTATCTCGCGCAATGATAAAAGCGTGCACTGCTATTTTGACTTGATGATTATTTGCTGCGGCTTTCTCTCGGATATCATCGACTTGTTTTTTGATTTCGTCAGTTGTATTACCATTGGTGAAATACCAGTCTGATACACGTGCAGCCATATCGCGTGCTGCGCGTGAACTGCCACCTTGAAAGACTTCGATATAGGGCTTTTGAAGCGGTTTAGGTTTTAAATTATAGTGGTCGAACTGATAGTATTTACCTTGAAAGCTAAAGTTGTCCGTGCTCCAGATCCCTTTTAGGCAACGGATAAACTCTTCTGAGCGCACATAGCGTTCATCATGTTCAGGCCACGGCTCACCAATCGCATCGAACTCACCTTTAAACCAGCCACTGACCAAGTTGATGGCCATACGTCCTTGATTGAGATAATCAATCGTTGCCAGTTGCTTGGCGGCTAAAACCGGTTTCCATGGCCCCGGTAGGATGGCTGCAATCACTTTCAGTGTAGTGGTCTTGGCTAAGAGCGCGTGACTAAAACTGACTGACTCGTGTTGATACTCTGCACCATAGCCTGCTGTGAAACGGATCTGCGTCAGCGCATATTCAAAGCCATTTTTCTCAGCAGTTTGTGCCAAGCGGACATTGTATTCGTAGCTCCAATCCGTACGTTGCTCGATATTGCTGACCACCAAACCGCCACTGACATTGGGTACCCAATAGGCAAATTTAATCGCTTCTTGATTAGACATCGTGTTCTCCAGATTGGTTTTCTAAACGACTTGAGTTGTAGTCTGTGGTATTTTTTTGAGATTTAAGCGTGACTCAGCTGCATCTAAGTTCGGTACGGCTGCCGATGTAAGGACTTCATCTTGTTCGATTTGTTTGTTGATGCCTAGGTTTTGATTGGCCAGTTGCGTTTTGGTTTTGACTGCTTGTGCACGATGACCTTTGGCAGGGGCCCACTCTAAAACCGGAAGTGCACGCGCAACAGCTAAAGTAATTCGTTCACGAAGTGCATCGCTTTGGATTTTATAGTCTGAATTAAAGTCCCGATCGGTTGCATAGACGCCGATCGGCAGGGTTTGTGCTTGGAAAAAACTAAATAGCGGACGGAGTTGGTGTTCAATTACCAGTGCATGGCGATCACTACCACCCGATGCTGCAAGTAGAACCGGGACATCAACTAAAGCGGTTTGCTCGACGAAGTCAAAAAAATGTTTAAACAATCCTGTGAATGAGGCGCGATAAACTGGTGTACCGACGATGAGGGCATCAGCAGCTTCAACCGCTGCGAGATCATCTTGAATACGTTGTGGGAGTTGGCTGCGATAGATCGCACCGCCGAGCAAATGTCCGATCTCACTGAATTTAATAAAACGCACATGGATCGGTGTGGCTTGAGCAAGTTCATCCAGAATTTCCTGAACTAAACTTTCTGTTTTTGATGGAACATTCAATCCACCTGAAACTGCGACAATATTGAGTGGGTGGTGTTGAGTGGATGGCATGAGAGAAAACCTAAGCATTATTGTGTCATGACCATCATTTATCAATGTTTAGAATACAGCTGTAAAATAAAGAAATAAAAATTGATTATCTGATTTTGAGATATAATTGCAGAAATCGTATTTTCATTTGATATGTTTTTTTAAGTGTCTGATAAGAATATTTATATTTTAAATTAATAACTTATTCGTATCAGATTGATTGTTTTATATTTTAAATTGATGGGCTTATGGTGAGATAGATAAATTGCATGATAAGTTAATCAAGATAATATATAAAAATGCATATTATTCATGAATTAGTGAATATTTTCGTATCCTTAAACATTGCAGTGCGGTTAAAATGAAACACTGTGCTAGAGATTTCTCGCTTCGCTTATGAATATTTTAATCGTTGATGATCATCCACTTTTT
>JASLJB010000067.1 GCA_030152605.1 Acinetobacter sp.
GATTCTCTTATTGAACAGACCATTTCTGCTCAACAAGCAACTAGCATGAAAGATATGGGTAAGGTGATGAATTCTCTACGTCCGATCATAGCCGGGCGTGCCGATCCAGCCGTTATTTCTGCCAAGATTAAAGCCAAACTCAGCTAAAACAAACCAAAACAATACGCTGACAATCGGGCTTTTAATCGCTAAAAAGCCCTTTGCTTATATTTATTTATCGTCCTATTTTTATTGTCCTGTTTTATCATCTTTACTCATCACATTCATAGAAGCACTCATCTCTGAGCGCCCCCATCGCATGCTGTTTTAAATTTTCATTTGCCGTTCATCTTGCATGGTCTTAAGTCGTGATGCAATTTTAGACGACATGGCTTGATTGTCTTTGCTCAATCGCTGCGCATGAATCAATGACTTAATCGCACTGTCCTCATCACCTGACCAATACTCCACTTCGGCACGATGCCGCAACACATTCACAGTGCGCATCGGGTTGTCGGTATCCAGATTGGCCGCCTGTTGTAACAATTGCCATGCGCTAATATCACGCTGATTCTTACGTATAAAACTATTCACCAAGCGCTCTGCCTGTTGGCTTTGGCCTTGACGTATATACACTTCTGCTAACTTAAAACTCAAGGCTCGATTTTCAGGCATGATGCGTTGTCTCGCCACAATCGTCTGATAAGCCTGATCAATTTTGTTTTGGCCCAGATACACATCTGTTTGTAGCAAATACAGTAAATGATGCTCAGGATTGATCTTCTGCGCTTGATTGAGTTGCTGCTGTGCCGCCGCATAATCACCGCGCTGATTATAGTACTGCGCCAAGGCCAGCAATCCCGCATAACTGTTTTGCTTGGCGAGGACTTGCAGCTGCGCTTCAGTGCTTTGATTAGACAGCACGGAGGCATACCACTTCACGATGTTAAAGGCCTGCTGACTGTCGCTATACGGTATTCTCGGCAGTTGATTGGCACGTAAACGCGCCTCGCTCATGCGCTCAGTGGTCAGTGGATGGGTGAGCCAAAAATCAGGCAAAAAACTATTGTAGCTGCGGGAGCGATTCATGGTCTCAAAAAAGTCTGCCATCGCCTGTGGGTTATAGCCTGAGCCAGACATATACTGCATGCCGATACGATCTGCTTCACGCTCTTGGTTGCGACTATAGTTCAGCTGACGATCCATCAGCGCGGCTTGGGTACCCATCATCACGGCACCACCGACATCACCATTGGACTTAGCCGCGATCGCAGCACCCACCAAGATGCCCGCCAGCGCCAACAAGCCCTGCCCTTTAAAGGCTTCTTGCGAGCGACTAAAGTGGCGCTGGGTGACATGTGCAATCTCATGCGCCATCACCCCTGCCACCTCATCCATATTTTTAGCAGAAGTGACCAGACCGGTATTGATCGCAAATAAGCCACCCGGCACAGCAAAGGCATTAATTTGTGGGTCTTTAACCACCACCAGACCAATCGGTTGACCCAGCTGGGTTTGACCCAGGATGTTGGAAAACACCATCATAAACTGATCCTCCAACCAAGGATCAAGCACGATGGGCAATTGACGATGCACTTCGCGGTAGACTTTTTCACCGATCATTTTTTCTTTTTGTTGATCGATCAACCCAACACCACTACCAATCTCGGGGACTTCAAACTGTGGATTGCCGGCACTATAAAAGCCTGCGGCTGAACTCCACATCGTGACTGTGCTCAGACCGAGGCTGATTAAAATTTTTTTCAAATCCAATGCTCTAAAATGAATTTTCATCCACTATAACATTGAAATAAAGCACATTTCACTTTGAAATGTTATGTTGTTTTACTCAAAACTTGGATTCACCAAGGCTGTTGGAACACGGCCTTGCAGCGCATCATTTAGGTTTAGATAGGCCAACTCCGCCATACTGCGACGTGTCGCTGCGGTGGCCGAGCCGATATGTGGCAAGGTCACCACGTTGTCTAAGCCAAACAATTCAGACTGTTGCAAAGGTTCTTGCTGATAAACATCCAAGCCTGCTGCAAAGATTTGTTTACGTTGAAGCGCTGCAATCAGGGCTTGCTCATCCAACACCGAACCACGTGAAATATTCACCAACACCGCATGTGATTGCATCTGCGCCAACTCTGCTGCTGCGATCAAAGCCTGCGAATCAGCATTTAGATCCACCGCGATCACCACAAAGTCCGACTGTTGCAACAATTCATTCAAGCGACAATAACGCGCATTCAAGGCCTCGGCCAATTCAGGCTGAGGACGACGGTTGTGATACAAGATGTTCATCTTAAAGCCGTGCAAGCCGCGACGCGCAATGGCTGCACCGATATTCCCCAAGCCCACGATACCCAAGGTCTGGCCAAAGATCTCCTGACCAAACTGCGCCGTACCGACTGTGCGTTGCCACTGACCTTGCTTGGTCCATTGATCTAATTTCGGTACCTGTCGTGCTGCACTCATCAACAATGTAAATGCCAGATCCGCAGTGGCTTCCGTCAGCACATGTGGCGTATGTCCGAGCCAAATTCGCTGTTGATTGAGATAGTCCAGATCATAGTTGTCATAGCCCACACTGACACTAGAGATGATTTTAAGTTGCTGTGCACCGGCTAAGTTCTTAGCATTGAGCATGCGACCAGCACCGATCATGCCATCCGCATCTTGTACCGCATCGCGGATCTGTTGATTGACATCACCGAACTTGGGATGCACTTGTACTACATCATAGTCCGCTTCTAAGCGCGTTAAAATATCTGCATCGATCTGACTAAATACCACGACTTTTTGTTTCATTACACTTCCTTGTTGATGCTAATTCCTTGCATGGCCTGCCACAGATCACGCTTTAGCATAGGCTGTTCCAACATTTGTTGTAATGAGGCAAGGCATTGCACACGCCCATCACTCAAATGCGGGATCGGACCCAAACTAATAATCGGCTTATCTTGTGCCAAACCATTGATAAAGCCTTGGATATACATCGCAGCGCCACGACCGTCTTGATACTGTGCCAGCGGGAAAGGCCATTTTAATTCAAAATACTGCCCGGCTTCGACCGCGTGAATATTGGACCACAGTCGCATCTGCTCAGCACTTAACGCACTGCCCTCTAACAACAGCACGCAGCGCTCAAACACATAGGCCTGTAATTCAAAAGCATCGATATGTAAGGGTGGACGCTCGATCGCGGCTTCACTATCGAGATCAGCTGAAGCCGCTGTCTGATCAAGGCTCTGGGATTGTGGACCACGATCAGCAATATCCTGCGGCGCTTGCTGTTTCAACAGCTGCGTTGCTTGCGCGTGATGGGATGACTGCGCGTTGAGCTCGATGCCTGAATTGGTTAGGGAGCGCTGTGGCGCTGCCGAAGGGTTGGCATGCACTGGAGGGGATAAACTACTTGTAGCAGTATCTAGGCCTGGCGCAGAAAATATCACCTGATCTGGGGCCTGATCACGATAGATCGGGTATTCAATCTGCTGAGTATGCACAGCCTGACGTGTCACCCACAGGTCGACTCCCATGGCTGCAAGTATACTGCGCTGATGCGCTAAGCGATTTATTTCCACAACTGTTTCATACCCTTCTTACGATTTAGCCAAGAATTTTAGATGATCATCATACTGTTTTTCTTCTGCATTTGATCAACAATATCACTGTTTTCAAATCCAAGTCGCCAGTATAGCAGCGCCAAGACATCCAGTTCATCTTGGGTAATGATACGCTCGTTCCAAAGACAGATCTCGGCAACCCCCAAGATACTTAAACGATCGCGCAATAATAAACCGGCCACATCATTGAGGATCTCACCCAAATCAATCGGTTCATCTGAGATTTCTTCATATAGCTCAAGCTCTTCATCCGTCAGTACCCGTTGCAGGATCTTATAGCGCACTTCTAGCTGATTGACGCTATTGATTTGTTGCACATGCAACAAAGCATCGATCAGGCGCACGATCTGTGGCTTGGCATTTTCCAATGAAGATGGCGTATGCATCGGCAGCAAGTGAAATGACGCTTTAACTTTTTCCAGCAATAACGCATCCAACAGGCCAATTTCACCATCCTCTTGAATGATCTTGGCCAACTTGGTTAAAAACTGACGTGCGATGGTGGCGGGCATATTGCCCAAGTTATCACAGGCATCATGGAAGATTTGAATATGAACTCGACCGTCGAGATTCAACAAAGCATCCACGATGGCTCGGCTGACCTCTGCATCAGAAGGAATAAACTCACGGTACTGGCGGATCATCAAGATCGCCACCATCACCTCACGCGAACCGGTCGAGGTTTGCAAGGCACGCAAGATCAGCTCAGGACGCTCCATCAAACGACGGATCTCTGGATTCAGTGGCTTGATCGCATCACTCAAGGCAAAGCTAATCGGTGACAAACGCAGCAATGGCAAAGGCTGCGGCGACAACCACGGATTATAAATATCAGTACTGGTGTCTTCTAGAGAACGCATCAAGCTAAACCATGGTTGATTGCGCAGTTTCTTGAGGTTTTCCAGTTGTAGGTCTTGGAGCAGAGTCGGATTGAGTTCGTAAATACGGTCTTCGATACTCGGATGGATATTCAACCAACTCTGCGGTGCTAGCGAGTTGGCAAAGCACATATGTGCGATCGCCTCCGAGTACTCACTATGAATCTGTGAACCGGCATGATGCACATAGATCCGCAATAAGGTTTGGATATTGGCGTTATTGGCGATTAAACGTTTGGTTTGAAAGTCGTTATCAAAGGTACGCCCGCCCAAACTCAGGTATTTAATCAAACGCGCAATTAACACCCCCATGCTGCCGACCAACCAAATCACCCCACCGACCGCCACATAGGTGGTTTCAAACTTATTGCGGTTCTTGTCGGCATAGGCGTTAAAGCCTTGCTTGGTAAACTTACTGCCCCACTGACTAAAGGTGGTGAGACCGCTATACAGAATTTTTAAACGGGTGTTTTCGGCGGCTTCACCGGAGAGGATTTGATTGAACTCATGACTGAGCAAACCATATAACTCCAGCTCATCGAGGTTTTGCAAAGCCCCCCATGTCAGGATGATCACCGTGTTGCGCGGATAAAACCCCGCTGTGAGTGCATTCACGCCGATCTCGTCTGGCAATACATAGACTGCAGGCACATCAATTGAGAAGCGCTGTGCCAATTTATCTACGAGCTTTAGCGCAGTATTTTCCTCTGGGGTACTTTCAATAAAACTCAGACGTCGCGCACTGAGTTGCTTGGCCAGTGAATGCCCGCCGGAACGGAACACATAGAATTCATAGAGGACCGACCAACCGATCACCAAGACCAAGAGGCAGATAAAATAAGGACTGAGAAAATGCCAAAACACCGACTCATGCTCATCGAAGTAATACACCAACAAGCCGAGCAAGGTATTTAAAATAAAAATGGTCAAAAGCACTGCGAGCATACAGATGCTCACAGACCATAAGATATTTTTATTTTTTATTAAATAATGACCTACATCTTTCAATGCAAAGCTTCCTGATTACATTGTGCCCCTATCATAAATGAATAAAGCGGGAAAAACCCGCTTTATTCATACTCGCTGACCGATCATCTTGCTCGGAATTAACCTTCTTTGATGCCAGTCAAGTCGACCGAAGCCGCATCGATATTGACATCGATATAACCACCTTTATCGGCTTTTGCATTTTCACTGCGATTTTTTTCCAAGCGATCTAGATAGTCTGCATCGATATCGCCGGTCACATAGACCCCATCAAAGACCGAGCAATCAAACTCACTCACGGTCGGCACTTTAGAGGTCCGCACCGCTTGTTTTAAGTCTTCAATATCTTGGAAGATCAAACGATCTGCTTCGATGATTTCACGGATTTCTTCAACACTACGACCCGAGGCAATCAACTCTTTTTTGGCGGGCATATCGATACCATACACGTTTGGATATTTCACCATCGGTGCAGCCGAAGCAAAGAATACGTTCTTGGCACCTGAATCACGCGCCATTTGAATGATCTCATTACAGGTGGTGCCGCGTACAATCGAGTCATCCACCAATAAGACGTTTTTACCTTTAAACTCGAGCTCGACTGGGTTGAGCTTTTGACGCACAGATTTCTCGCGCTGCTGCTGTCCCGGCATGATAAAGGTCCGGCCGATATAGCGGTTTTTCATGAAGCCTTCACGGAACTTCACACCCAAGATATTCGCTAACTCCAAGGCTGAAGTACGGCTGGTATCTGGGATAGGAATCACCACATCGATCTCGTGCTGCTCACCCCAATCACGTAGGATTTTATAGGCCAGTTTCTCACCCATTTTCAAACGAGCTTTATACACTGAAATCCCATCAATGATCGCATCAGGACGCGCAAAATACACATATTCAAAAATACATGGACGATAGCGTGAGTCTGCCGCACATTGCTGGCTAAACAATTCACCGTCATGGTTGATATAAATCGCTTCACCCGGTGCAATATCACGCTCAACTTTAAAGCCCAGCGCCGTGATCGCAACAGATTCAGAGGCGATGATATATTCCGTCTGACCTGCTTCATTGACACGTGAACCATAGATCAAAGGACGAATGCCGTTCGGATCACGAAAGCCCACCAAGCCATGCCCAGTCACCATCGCCACCACCGCATAAGCACCTTTGCAACGCTCATGCACACGTTTTACGGTGTGAAAGATATGCTCAGGTTGTGGGGTTAGGGTGGCGCATTTTTGCAATTCATGTGCAAACACGTTGAGCAAGACTTCAGAATCTGAGTCTGTGTTCATGTGACGCAAATCTGTTTTAAACAGATCATCATGAATTTCAGCGGCATTGGTCAAGTTGCCGTTATGAGCCAAGGTGATCCCATACGGAGAGTTCACATAAAACGGCTGTGCTTCTGCGCTACTTGAAGAACCTGCGGTTGGATAACGGACATGACCAATGCCGTAATTGCCTTGTAGTGCACGCATGTGGCGGGTGTGAAAAACATCGCGAACCATGCCATTGTCTTTACGCAGGAACAGACGTCCCTGATGGCAAGTGACAATCCCAGCTGCATCCTGTCCACGATGTTGTAACATCGTCAACGCATCAAATAACATTTGGTTTACAGGTGATTTACCTGCTATACCAACGACTCCACACATAGCTACCTCGCAGATCAGCTCGGATTAATAAAACGGATTTTGTGTTGCGTGCGAAGACTCATC
>JASLJB010000116.1 GCA_030152605.1 Acinetobacter sp.
TTGTTCTTTCAGAATAGAATATGATTTTTTTTTAAGGGCCTCATCGACCCTGAAGTTAACAGTAGCCATCATTGTTCCCAGAGATTAGATTTAAGAAATATTGTAAGTCAAATTGCATTACAAGGCTAGTTTGGGCGATGAGTCATTTTCTTTAGCTGCGAGAACAAGCGGTCTGAGCCAGATACTCCTGGTGCAGACTCGCGAGTTGGGCATATAGATGTTCGAGATCGCCATCATTGAGCACCACATCATCGGCCAATTGTATTTTTTGCTCACGTGACATTTGTGAGGCGATGATGCTTTGAATCTGTTCCACACTTTGAAAGTCGCGTTGGCTGGCACGTTGCAGTTGCAAGCTTTCTGGGGCATCAATCAGTAGGGTGCGTTGGGTGAGTTGGTGCTGCGCGGTTTCAAATAACAACGGCGAGACCAAGATCGCATAAGGGCTACGTGCTGCTGCGAGCTGTTGAATGATGCTGCTGCGAATCGCCGGATGAGTGATGCTTTCAAGTGCATGGCGTGCCGTTGCATCGGCAAAGATATGATCACGCAAGGCACGGCGATTCAGTTCGCCATTGTCTTGGATGGCCCAATCCCCAAACTGCTGTTGAATCTGTGCCAAGGCCGGCTGTCCGATGCTGACCACTTCCCGTGCGACGATATCGGCATCGACCACGCAAATACCTTGCGTTTCAAACCATTGACTGGCGGCTGATTTGCCACTGCCAATGCCACCGGTTAAACCTAAGATCAAGCGCATGCAGTCTCCGTTAAAGTCGCGTATGAAAAGTTATATATAAATCGGTCATTGGCAACAGCCCCGAGCGATTGGATTGACCTAGATCATTAACCTAGATAAAGCTTCATCAAGGGTTCACCCCATAAAAAGGCGATCCAACCCGCAAAGGCAATATAGGGGCCAAAGGCAAAGGGAATGTTTTCTTTGCGAATTTTAAGTAAAACGATCCCAATGATTGCACCGAGCAAAGATGAAAGCAAGATGGTCAGTGGCAGCATCATCGGCCCCATCCACGCACCTAAGGCCGCCAACAGTTTGAAGTCCCCATAGCCCATACCTTCCTTGCCTGTGACCAGCTTAAAGGCATAGTACACCAGCCAAAGACTTAAGAATCCAATCACATAGCCCCAGATCGCCTGAGTCGGACTGCTGTATAGGCTAAAACTGTTCAGCGCCAAACCGACGGCGGCCAAGGGCAGGGTGAAACGATCCGGCAGCAGTTGACTATCAAAATCGATCATCGCCAAGGTGATCAGCATCCACGTCAAGAACAGACCGCAGAGCATCGCCAAGGTGGGGCCGAATACATAGACCACACACAGCGAGCTCAACAGGGTCAGGAGTTCAATCAAGGGATAACGAATACTGATCGGGTGCTGACAGTCAGCACATTGGCCACGCAAGAATAACCAACTGAGCACTGGAATGTTGTGATACCAACGGATTGGAGTCAGGCACGCGGTGCAATGTGAGGCAGGATAGCTGAGGCTAAACTTTGGCGTGTTGGATGTGGTACTTGAGGAGATGGTGCTGTCTGCTTCAAAGTTTGGGGCTGAGCTACAACCGCAGTCAGCATACAGGTCTTGGCAGGCGGGTTGCCATTCTTGTTGCCACTCCAACTGCATGATCTTAACCGTTCTGAGGATCACGACATTGAGGAAGCTGCCGACACACAGGCTTAGGGCGGCAATAAAGCTATAGAGCGCAATCGGGGTTTGAATAAAATAATCGATGATTTCTTGCATTAGACCACTGAGCCCATTTGAAATATTGGCAGATACATCGCGACCACCAGGCCGCCCACTAAAACACCGAGCACCGCCATAATTAACGGCTCCATCATTGCGGTCAAACCATCCACGGCATTGTCGACCTCACTTTCAAAGTGGGTGGCGACTTTATCCAGCATGGCATCCAGCGCACCGGCTTCCTCTCCGATCGCAACCATTTGATTGGCCATCGAGGGGAACAATTGACTGGCGCGCATGGCAAATTGCAATTGCTCTCCAGTCGCGATTTGATCACGTATTTTGAGCACCGCATCGTGGTAAACCACATTGTTGGTGGCGCCGGCTGTAAATGCCAAAGCATCGATCAACGGAACCCCGGCCGCAAAGGTGGTGGACAGGGTGCGACTGTAGCGCGCGATAATGGATTTATACACCAAGTCTCCAAAAATTGGCAGTTTTAAGCTGAGTTTGTCCAAGCGGCTGCGAAAGGCCGCACTATTTTTATAACTATGCCGCAGGCTGAAAATCGTCACAAAGATCATCAGGATCATCATCCACCAATAGTGTTGCATCCACATGGACATATTCACCACCCATTGGGTAAATGCAGGCAGCTCGGCACCGAAGGAGTTGAACAGATCCTGAAAGATCGGCACCACTTTCACCATCAAGATGATGGTCACCACCACCGCAACCACGACCACCATGATCGGGTATTTCATGGCTTTTTTGATTTTTTGTCTGAGGACTTCACTTTTTTCTTTATAGATGGCAACGCGATCGAGCATGGTTTCGAGCGCACCGGATTGTTCGCCGGATTCGACCAAGGAACAAAATAAATGATCAAAATACTGCGGATGGCTGGCCAAGGCCTGCGCAAAGCTGCTGCCACCTTCGACTTGGCTTTTAATCCCAAGCACCACCTCGCGCATGGCGGGATTGTCCAGACCATCAGCAACGATCTCAAAGCTTTGTACCAACGGCACACCGGCTTTGATCATGGTGGCGAGTTGGCGGGTAAAGATGGTGATATCTAGGTTGCGCACCTTTTTCTTCAACAGATGATCGAAATAGTTCTGACGTTTGGCGCGAATACTTTTGACCTGTATGCCTTGTTTTCTCAAACTGATCTTGGCCAGCGTTATACTACGCACACAAAGTTCACCTTGAACGACATTTCCTTTGCGATCCACCCCTTCGTAGCGATAGGTGGGATGCTGTATGGGTTTGGGTTGATGCGCCATAGTACTGGTCCTGTATCAGATTGGCGTAGCG
>JASLJB010000161.1 GCA_030152605.1 Acinetobacter sp.
AACATGGCGATCTTCCATTCATTATCGGTACTAAAAGTATCGCGAATAATTTCTTCGATCATTTGCTGCGATTTAATATAGGGGTTGGGATAAGCATAGTTAAAGGGTAAGTCTTCATGCAATTCAAAGCTCGATTGGGCATATACGGTCAGACTTGATAAATGTATTAATCGTCTGACGCCTGTACGTTGCATTGAACGCAATAAACTCATGATACAACTGACATTATCATTATAATATTCTAAAGGTTTTAAGTTAGATTCTTCGAGTGATTTAAATCCAGCCGTATGAATCACCGTATCAATTGAGTATTGTTCAAAAATTTTATTTAATGCCGGTGTATTTCTAATATCTATTTTGGCAAAGGGGATGTACATTCTAGAAATGTATTCGAGCCGTTCTAAAATTTCTAAACTTGCATTGGCTAAGTTATCAACGATCACAACTTCTTGCCGTTGTGCCAATAAACTCAACGCCACATGTGAACCTATATAACCTAATCCACCAGTTACTAAAATCATTGTATACTTCCTATTTCTTATGATTTCTAAACTTTATATCCATCAAGCTATGCCATTTCTTTTTGTGAAAACGCTATGAGTACCCTACTGCTGATTACCGCCGCACCAAGCTCGATCCATGCCTGGCATGCATTTGAGTTGGCTCAAGCATTACTACAGAAAAAACAAGAGGTTCGTGTTTTTTTCTATCAAGACGGAGTAACTGTTGCAAACGCATTGCAATGGGTACCAGATGATCAACGTAATCTTTGCCAAGAGTGGCCTAAACTTGCGATTCGCCTGCCGGTGTGCGTGAGTGCGGCACTGGCAAGAGGTATTTCAGATCATGAAAATTCTGTTCGCCACCACATTCAGCTCGACAATTTAGCGCCGGGTTTTGAATTAGTCGGTCTGGGTGAGTTGGCGGATGCAGTCCAATCAACTGATCGTTTGGTTCGATTCTAAGTCGAACTTTTTTGTATATTGTTGCATTTAAAAGGCAAATTGTGTGTGTACTGTACTTGTTATATTAAACCAATCCAACCTTAGTAGTTTACAGGTTTCAGAGAGTATTACTGCGACGATGGTGATGGCAACATTTGGCTGTGAAGTCAAAGTTTTATTGCAAAATGCTGCGCTGAGTTTACTCAAATCTGAGCTGGCTTTTGGCGAACTTAAACACGCTTTTAAAGTCGCCTCTAACTTAGTGGATAGCTTCGAATTTTATGATCTGACGCCGGTGCTCATACACAATCAGGATAAAAATTCAGCTTTTGTTACTCAATCTTCACAAGAATTGCAGTTTGTGGATTTTAATCACGAGTTCATACAATCTTTTGATCACGTCTTGTATTGGTAGAGGTCGATATGCCAAATAAAAGCCTGTACTTGTTGCAGTCTAATTACATTCAAACCCAACATCATCTCAATCAAATCCCGCTCATCTATACACAAGCGGATGCTTTAGTGCTTTTGGGTGAGGCTGTGCTGTGTGTCGAGGACTTGCGATTAGTCGACTTGCACAATGTCTATATACTCGCCAATGATGCTGAAATGTTGATCAATGAAATTCCATCGCATATCAGGGTGTTAAATTATGCAGAATTCGCTGATCTGGTTTTAATGTATAAGCGCTGTATCAGTTTCAGCTAAGTTTGAAACTTTCCCAAGGATCTTCAGGGTTTATTAATCTTCTCGTTAACTATTATATTGCTTAGGCTATTTATGAATTTGCAACTGGACCAAGACGGTCACCTCATCGATCACCATGTTTGGAATGCTGATGTTGCACAGCAACTGGCACAGTCCTTGGAACTGGAGCTGAGTGCTTGGCATTTACAAGTTTTATTGGCAGTCAGACAGTTTTACCAACAGTTTGGTCACTCTCCTGCCACACGCCCTTTAATCAAATACTTAATCAAAAATATTGATCCTGACATGAGTAACGCCGTACTCCAAGAGCGATTTAAAACTGGCTTGGTTGCTCGACATCTGAGTCGCCTTGCCGGAATTCCAAAACCTGCAAACTGTTTATAGATCCGTGGATCGATAAACTGGCCTAAATGATAAACCCGCCTTCATCAGCGGGTTTATCGGATCGAGTGCATATTCGAGATTAAAACACAGGTGAATCACTGACCAGGGAATATCAAAAATACACCTGTATTTTAATTATTCTATTATTGTATTTTTTGCTTAAAAGCTTTTATCATTTCCTGCCATATTTATGTCATTTTCTGACATGACTGAAAAAGATATTACTCCCCCTCTCTCCAAACATCTTCATAATCATCATGATCGATCATAAAACGAAAGCCCGCTTGTAATGCCAAGTATGGGAGCACTTCAGGCAGGATTTCCTCTAAGGCTTTGACGGTCATGACTTCAAAGGCATCTTCGCCTTCTTCAAGCTCACCCGCATAGATATACCATGCCGCTGCTTGCGCTGACTCTGGCGTCTTACGAATGCCGACGATTGGCTCTTTGTTTAAGCTCTGGACTGCGACAGCAACTAAGTCTTCTGATTTGACTTGGATATAAGCCGAATCAAATTCTTCGCACAGCAGTTTTTGCTCTTCGATTAAATCTTGTAAGTTCAATGTATTCACCTAGGATGGGATTGCATAAATTTTATGACAGGGTTATCAGATACACAATCAATATCCACTACTATCTGTATCACCATGATCAGCTTGATCCAAATATTGCCTCTTCAATAGACCTTCGCAATTTCACGCGGCAAGTGAGCAGCAAAAGCCTTGTAATCGGCGTGTATCGATTAACCCTAATCCCATATTTCAATGTTTAAATCCGCAGATCAAGACATTTAAAAAACCAAACTCAGTATTAAAGCGCATTATATTGATGATTAATTCAGCTTTTAAAAATGCAATTGATCGGTGGGAAAACACGCATCGCTTAACTTATGCCAATACTGCCGGATAATCATCGATCAAGCATCCCCCCTCGATCAGCTGTAGATTTGATTGAAAAAGCCATTCCCTTTAATCAGAACTGAGGTAATTGATCGGATCGGTTTGGTTTGAGATCGATGCACTTAAGGGCGAAATCTAGATTTAATCCTAGATTAGTGCTTTTAAATTGATTGTCATACTCAGTAAATACTATAGCGATGCGACATCAAGCTAGACACAAGCTGCTTCAGCAGCAACTGATAATCGCGAAATCTCTACCCAAATTAAAAACAAAGCTTAGCATCGCGCTTGATTTTAAAGCAGCTTAAGGATCAGGAACGTGGATCATATTGACAATTCTTCATTGCAGAAGCATAAGGTTTGATATATTCAAGGTGATGTTTTATCTAGATAAATAACAAATACTCAATAGATCAGAGTGTGGTTAAGCTATTGCTGCTTTCAGGCTTCAGATCGCGGAACAATTTGATCACTTGCATATCATTTTGATATCGGCATAATCGTTCTCAACTTTGAATGGGTACAGGTTGAATATTTCAACTTTGCTCAGATTGAGCGGATTGAGTTATTGCGCTGAGCAATGCCAGACGCCTCTTGGTTTTTGCAACTCAGTCGCAAAGTTTTCTCAGTTCTATAGGACATGCGTTAAGCGTTTTGATTGAGCCGTTTTTTCGATCGTCGCGTAATAAAATGAATAGTTTTGGTCACTTGGATCGACGTGCTAAAAAATTAAAATTTGTCATTTTTTAACATTGCTAAATAGCCGTAAAATTTACAATATATCGCTCTATGTTGGTACGAAATTTCTACAGCGATGAAGGCAAACTATAAAGTACCCGTAGAAAAATATGCCATAATACGCAAACTTTGCGAACATCATGCAAAGTAATTTTGCAACTTTTATAATTGGAGCAGGCTCAATGAGTTCGACCGTATTGGTCATTCACGGACCGAATTTAAATTTGCTAGGACAGCGTGAACCGGAAGTTTATGGTCACCTGACATTAGCAGATATTAATCAACAACTTCTTGATCAAGCTCAGTCACATCAGATTCAGTTAGACACATTTCAAAGTAACTGGGAAGGTGCGATCGTGGATCGCATTCACCAAGCCCAGCATGACGGTATTCAATTTATTCTTATTAATCCTGCTGCGCTGACGCATACATCAGTCGCAGTTCGTGATGCGCTACTCGGTGTCGCCATCCCGTTTATTGAAGTGCATTTATCCAATGTGCATGCACGTGAACCTTTTAGACAGCACTCATATTTATCTGATAAAGCGGTCGGCGTAATTTGCGGTTTAGGCGCCAAAGGTTATGGCTTTGCCCTTCAATACGCCATCGAACATATTCAATCTACTACCCAATCAAAATGTTAGGAACAGGAACCCATGGATATTCGCAAAATCAAAAAGCTTATTGATTTGATGATTGAGTCTGATCTTCAAGCGATAGAGGTCAAGGAAGGAGATCAGTCGATCGCGTTAACGCGTCGTAATCCTGTGGTTGCT
>JASLJB010000169.1 GCA_030152605.1 Acinetobacter sp.
CGCCATACTTGCGTTTTATCCATGTTGCAGCAGCCTGGAGTTGACGAGCGACACACGTGCTTCCAGTGTTATCGATATTAAAAAAATTGTGTGCATCAAAAATTCTCTCTTGATGATGCATTTTTTTAAATTTCTGCTGCAAATTATGTATCTTTTCATCAAGCGTTTTGCTTGAAAACCCCTCTGTGTAAAAACTTCCGTTCTCATCAAGAATTTGTAAAGTATTGCCCTGTGCGTCTGTTAATCGCAGAATTGCGGGTGCAGCATTGCTCTCAATCTTGTTGTGAGTGTCTTTTTTTACATCACGCAACGAATTTCGAATATTCGCAATCGAGTCCTGAAGTGAAATGTTGAGATGTGAAAGATAGAGTTTTGCCTCGTTGTCAGATTGCATTACAGTGCTGTTGTTTGCGTCCTTTAACATTAGAAGCAGATCTGCGATATCTTGAGATAAAGTGTTGTTCAACTCGCGCTTCATTACCCTCTGCGCGTCTCGAAGCTGCGTCAAAGCATCTTGCAGCGAAATACAGAGACGCGATAAATAAAATTTCGCATCGTTGTCAATAATTGCTTGAATTTGCGCATCGTCACTTAATATGCTAAGCATAAGGTCTGGATTTTTAGTGAACTCTATGTGCTGATCTGTATATTCCTTCGCCCGATCTAACTCACCCTCACCAGTATCAATCCATCCAGCAGCAGATCCTTTCCACTCCCACACCTTGCCATTATCGAGTGTTTTGGCTTTCTGCCCTATTTTGGGTTTGGCTAGTTTTAGCTCTACAGTGGTACCAAAAGTTAGGCTCTGAGCATCAACATCACCCAAGTAATCAACGATATTATTCATCCCGCTTTTAAACTGTGCTTCTGTCGCACTATTGCCGGTCATCTGCTCTTTAGGAGGTATTGCCATTTCATTCACCCACAAAAAAACCCACTCAATGGTGGGCTTGGATTGATATTTAATTAAGTTTTACACGGCGGTTTCAGGCACAGGAATAAACGGTGCGCCACGGAACCGGTCGCGGTTTTCAAATCGGTTATCACAGGTTTCTAGACGCTTATCGCAGCCCGGATAAACCTTGATGATTTCACCCACGGCGGGCATATCGAGTAAAGGCAAGGTAAGCAATAGTGCCCCCGACTCATGCAGCCGTACAGTGCGCTTAATGCCGCGATTAACACCTTTGGTGAATTCCACCACGCCTTGGGTAAACCATCCTTGTGGCTGCTGTAGATCGCACAAGATTCGATTTAAGGTGCTGTTAGCGCCGATCTTTGTTTCAACCATATAGTCCGTATTTAAAAGTCCGCATCCGCTATCAAACAATGTATTTAAACAACTTGGCTGGTACAGATTCCGCGGCATCTTCAGGTTTAGAACATCGGTATCTGATGCAACGCTGACATGGATCTGATTGCGATCAAACTCAGGCTCAATCAAGCTGCCCTCGAATAATGTGATTGCACCGGCACTGATATTGGTTGGCGTGTTGATATCCATAAACACTCGCTCCAATTTGAATGTTGCGCCATCCAAGATGCCATTATGAAAAGCTTGGATGATAGGGACACCATCAAACAGCGTCTCATCCGTGGCGTAGATCGTTACCGAGAGGTTATCAACTTCGACACCGAGTGATTGGCTAATGCCGTCACGCTCAATGATTGGTCCATCGGCTCGATATACCTTATTCGCCACGGTTAGATCAAAGTCATAGTTGGTAAATCGATACTCATCGCCTTGGATGGTCGTGATCGTATATAGATCAGCCATCAAGAACTGATCAGCATCCAGTAACGCGATTAATTTTGCTGAGGCCTTTCTCATACTTTATTTCCCAATGAGCCAATTAAGATCACCTTCTTGGCATGCCAAAGCTTGTACATGAAGTTGGTATATTGCTGCTCATCATCTTTGAAGCGGCAGCGATAATAGTAGGTGCCAGTGATCAACATGGACTGACCTTGCTCGAGTGGTTCAGACAAGATCAATTTACCGTTCTTGGTCACACCCGCCGTGGCTCTATTCCACATCGGCTTAGAGGTCTCTGCATCCCACATATCCTTTCGTGGTGATTGATTCCACATAAAGGGGTTAACGGGTCGTGAGGTTGCTTGGCTGTGACTGAGAGGCAGCTGCTGCGTATGCATGGGTTTGTACAACTGAAAAACTGTTGTAGATCCATCCCCAACGAATCTGCACTCAAACTGATTGTCATCCGGCATCTTCAGCAAGAATGAATCAAATGAGCCACGGCGTGCCAAGAAGAAGCCTTCAAGCTGCTGCAGCTCTGCACGGCCTTTGGACTCTCGCAAGAATCCAAAGGACATATTGATTTCATATTTAGGTACCGCCTGATAACTGGCCCGTAATTCCCGACCATTTACTGAAGTCATCACCTTGGTGTTAAAGCTTGGTGTCTTAACCAGATCCCATTCAAGCCCGGGCAATTCGGGAAAAACTACATCTGACATTCATTTCCCCTTATTTACCAAAATTGCGGTTATAACCCTTAAGGCCACCCGCCAATTCGCGACCATGCTTTTTCATGAAGCGCTTAAGGTCTCTAGAATCCCAAGCTTGAATATTAATCGCGGTTGCTCCGCCAGAACTGCCAGCCATAGCAGCCTGATCGACATCACCACCACCGCGCATGGATTTACCTAAAGCACGAATCGTATTGGCATGCTGTTTAGGTAATACCATCTCTTCTTCATGCAACTGAGTCATTGGGTTGACACCGCTTGGAATGTCATAGCCACCTCGGGCAGATTTAATCTTGCCAGCAAGACCACCTACCAAAGCCAATGCAGATGCACCGGCTGCCACGGCGAGTACCGGTCCAATATAAGGAATTGATACCATGGCCTTAAATGCACCGGCCATCGCCTCCCATGCATACATCATGATCGACTTAATCGCCTCACCAGCCTTTAGACCTAAACGCGCCAATACACCCATTCCAGTCGCTGCAGTCTTGGTGGTTTCCCCTGCAACGACCGCCGTGGTCTGAGCTGCTTGGCCTGTAACCTCTGCGGCGGTTTCGGTTTTGATGAATCCCATTTTGCGTGCCAACTTCATGGCTTGAATTTTCATCCATGCCTGCAGTTCCTGAGTTGCACTTTGTATAGCAAAAGCACCCATATCAGTTAACACGGCATTTGTTGCGTTTCTCCAAGTTAGAGTCCCGTTCATCATGGATTGAATGCCCTGATCCCAAAGACTCGACATCCTAGAGGTTAATCCACCAAATTTATCCTCAAAGTCTTGTATTTGAGCATCGCTGAATAAGCCTGGCATCTTCGTGTCAGAAATGGCTTTCTGATTATCCAGTGCGGCGATGTCGTCATTTACATTGTTGACGCTACCGCTCTGACCAGTTAGACCGCTTAACTCTTGCTCAATGGCAAGCCGATCAAGTAAGCCATGACGCTTAAGCGCGGTTAGTCGATCTTCAAGTTGCTTCTCCATGGTGAGGCGCTGTGTATTCGAAATATCCTTAGCATCAAAAGAAGCTTTGATTTGTGCCATTTCTAGATCATAGATCCGTTGGATCAGTAGCTCTTTACCTTGGATCTCCTCGATGATGAGTTCTTTGGATTTCTCAAGTTGTTCAATGCGAATTGCCTTGATCTTGTCGGCGGCTTCTTTTTCGGCCTTGACTGTAAAATCAAGCTTTTCATCATCACTGAGATTAGAGTTTTTGATTTCCTTTAAGTCAGCAGCAAGATCAAGCTCAACCTGTTTAGTTGCAGATGCGTATTTGTGGCGCAAGGTAAGCTTTTCTTTTTCAGCCTCATCAGCCAATGCAACCAACTTGTCAGCAGCATCTTTCTCGGCTTTGATGGAAAAGGCCTTCTTCTCATCACTACTTAGTGTGGATTTGCTAATTTCATCCAATGCCTTCTGAAGATCTAAAGCAATTTTCTTTCGCTCATCGGCATAGTCATATTGCAGTTGAAGTTTGTTTTTTTCAGCAGTTTCATCTGCATTTTCTTGATCTAGGGAAGCTTGATAGGCATCTTTACTTGCCCCCGAAGCATTACCCTTACTTGCCCCGCCTTTGATTTTTTGCATCATGCTTGAGACTTGATGCATTAAATCAACCACCACCCCATCATCAAAAGTCACTCTTGAGTAGTAACCGGCGCCAGAAACCTTGCCATCTTTATCAATCTGTTTGTGCAGAGAGACATCTTTTACAGGATGTTTCGTGGTCACCTCTGTACCAATCGGTGCAGTAAAATCCCAACCACCATGTGGCTTTCCATCTGAGCGAATCTTTCCGTAATGGGAGTTTGTCATAGACGGATGTATTGTTTTTCCACCGAGCTGAAACCGCGCAAGATGCTCAGCAGTAACGCCACCCTTGTTTGAGCCCATGGGATATTGAACATGAAGGTGAGGTCCCGAGCTTCTTCCGCTATTACCTGTTATACCTACTAAGCGATTACCAGAAGATCCGCCACCCGATCCACTAGTTTTCTTTTCATCAGCCTTAGTTTTACGCTCTGCCTCTTCACGCGCCTTTGCCGCTTGCTTGCGATTCCATTCCGCTTGCTCAGCCTCTTTCAGGGTGCTTGGCATCGCGCCATCTTTAGCCATATAGCCCATACCGCTAGTCTCACGAGCATCAGCCATATGCTCGGCACGCTCACGAGATATACCGCCAACTTTTATACTCTGTTGAATGTAGAGCTCCCTTTCACCCCCCTTTTTTGATTCATCAACATACTTGCGCTGCTTATCGGTCAGATTCGCATAAGCATCAGCCTTGTCATTGATTGACTTGGTGTGCGCCTTGTTGTCTGTAGTTGCTTGTCGAGTAGTGCTGCTATACCCCTTAAGCACGCTCTCGGCTTTGGTGACAGCCTCTTTTTCCTCGGTCAAAGATTTAGACTTTTCATCAATCCGTTTCTTATGCTTTTCCTCAACAGTCGTCAGATTGTTGATACCTGTTGCAAGTTGATCAGCTTTAATCTTGCCCTGTAGGTATTGATCGTAAAGTTCTTTGGCCTTTTGCTTGTCTGTTGCTGATGCATCAGAGTGATTGATCACGGCGCGCACCAAGCCAAGCAAAGCTAATTCTTGCTTTCTAAAGCCCTTTTCCGCCGTGCTTAGATCTGCTTTGGCTTGACGTGTCAGTACACGCTGCTGAGCTTGATCTAAGCGATCATACTCTTCACGCAACTCAGCAACGGTTTTGCCTTGGCTATCCAGTGCTGGCTCCGTCTGATCGCTACTCTTTTTAAGGAATAGGAATGCCGCACCCGCAGCCAAACCCTGTACAGCGAGCATACCTAGGCCTGCAGGACCACCAAGCATAGCCATCGCACCACGAAGTACAACCATGCTGCGTGTTGTTGCTGTCGCCTGTACAGACAAGGCCGATAAACTCGCTTGATTGCGCACATTTTCAATCGTAGCAGCAATGGTTGTTTTGATGGATAGAGCCATCTGAACAAT
>JASLJB010000176.1 GCA_030152605.1 Acinetobacter sp.
GCGCGTCGACATGGCAGGCAATTCTCAAACAGCAAAAACATTATATGACAAGTTGTGGGATGATCATTTGGTCAAGCAACGAGACGATGGCTCAAGCTTACTTTATATCGATCGCCACTTATTACATGAAGTGACCTCACCGCAAGCCTTTGAAGGTTTGCAGTTGGCCAATCGCCAACCGTGGCGTTTAAGTGCCAATATCGCCACCCCAGATCACAACGTGCCAACTTCAAAAAAAGAGCGCGAACAAGGGATTGCAGGGATCGAAGATGAAACTTCACGTATCCAAGTGCAAACCTTGGATGACAACTGTAAAACCTTTAATGTCGCTCAATTTGACATTAACGACATTCGTCAAGGCATCGCGCATGTGGTCGGTCCAGAACAAGGTTTGACCTTGCCGGGGATGACAGTGGTCTGTGGTGATTCGCATACCGCCACGCATGGTGCATTTGGTTGTTTGGCACACGGCATCGGCACCTCTGAAGTTGAGCATGTGTTGGCAACTCAGTGCCTTGTTCAAAAGAAAATGAAAAATATGTTGGTTCGCGTCGATGGTCAGTTGGGCGCAGGCGTGACCTCCAAAGATGTGGTGTTGGCGATTATCGGTAAAATCGGCACTGCCGGCGGTACAGGCCATGCGATCGAGTTTGGTGGACAAGTGTTCCGCGATATGTCGATGGAAGGGCGGATGACCGTGTGTAATATGGCCATCGAAGCTGGTGCACGTGTCGGCATGGTGGCAGTGGATGATAAAACCATTGAGTACGTCAAAGGTCGCCCTTATGCACCGCAAGCAGATCAATGGGATGCGGCAGTCGCGTATTGGAATACCTTGCACTCTGATGAAAATGCAGTCTTTGATACCGTGGTGGTATTACAGGGTGAAGAGATTGAGCCGCAAGTGTCTTGGGGAACCTCACCGGAGATGGTGGTTGCAGTATCTGAAGCCGTACCGAACTTGGCTCAAGCCAAAGATGAGGTACAGCGCAATGATTGGACCCGTGCTTATCAATATATGGGCTTAAATGCAGGTCAGTCTTTGGCAGACATTCCATTGGATCGCGTGTTTATCGGTTCATGCACCAACTCACGTATCGAAGATATTCGTGCTGCCGCCGCCGTGATCAAAGGTCGTAAAGTCGCCAGCAGCATTAAGCAAGCGATGATCGTACCGGGTTCTGGTTTGGTCAAACAACAGGCAGAACAAGAAGGTTTGGACAAGATCTTTACTGAAGCGGGCTTTGAGTGGCGTGAGCCGGGCTGTTCAATGTGCTTGGCGATGAATGCAGATAAATTACAACCGGGTGAGCACTGTGCTTCCACTTCGAACCGTAATTTTGAAGGTCGTCAGGGCAATGGCGGACGCACGCACTTGGTCAGTCCAGCGATGGCCGCTGCTGCTGCGATTGCAGGTCATTTTGTCGATGTTCGTTCATTCTAATTGCCGGGAGCTCAAACAATGAAAGCCTATACCATTGAAAACGGAATTGTTGCACCCTTAGATCGTGCCAACGTCGATACCGATTTAATCATTCCAAAACAGTTTTTAAAGTCGATCAAACGCACCGGCTTTGGTGACAACTTATTTGATGAATTACGTTATTTGGATGAGGGTTATCCGGGTCAGGACAATTCAGTTCGTCCGATCAATCCGGACTTTGTCTTAAACCAAGCACGTTATCAGGGTGCGAGTGTCTTGATCGCACGCCAAAACTTTGGCTGTGGTTCAAGTCGTGAGCATGCGCCTTGGGCATTGAGCGAGTTTGGTTTCCGTACGGTGATCGCGCCAAGTTTTGCCGATATTTTCTTTAATAACTGTTTTAAAAATGGCATGTTGCCGGTGGTTTTACCTGAGGCGGTGATTGATCAATTATTTAAAGACTGCGATCAACAGCCAGGCTATCGCATCGAGATCGATTTGGCGGCGCAACAGGTTAGAACACCGAATGGTGATGTGTTTGAATTTGAAGTTGATCCATTCCGAAAACACTGCTTATTAAATGGCTTAGATGATATCGGTTTAACCTTACAGGCAGCAGATGATATTCGTGCCTACGAGGAAAAAACCCAACAGTCTCGTCCATGGGTTTTTAAGACAGTAAAAGCTTAAATTCAATGATTTAAAAAGCATAGCGTCGCTGCCGAACTCTTGATACCATGCAGGGCATTACACATGTCCCCCATTGAGTGAGGTTAGGCAGCAACAATGATTCGGGTTATTGCTTGTAGCATGTTAATCGGTGCCGTCAGTTTGATGTTAAGTGCTTGTCAAACGACACAACAAAGCATGGATCGACTGCGGATTAAACAGGCCGTCAATACCAACAACAATATTAATAACGCGCTGGTGTACTGTGCTGGCGCGCAAAATTGTGAGTTTGCACGCCTAGATCACATGAGCATCGTGGATGCCCAGTCCAAACGCATCAATCCTGAAGCGATTCAGAAAGGGTGGGTGCGTTTGACTGGACAGCCGCTCACTAAAAATGGGTTATATCTGGATATTCCGGCAAAACAACATGAGTTGGTGTTGCGTTTTTATCCGATTTCCACGCAGCGCGCTGAAGTCTTTCATGTGATTCACCAATTTAAACCCAAGCATCACTATAGCTTTAAAATGTATCGCCAGCGCAACTCACATACTGGCAGTCTGTTGAATGTCTCTGCCCCAACACCGCTGTGTGTTGATCTGATGCAGGAGCAACAGTTGCTACGACGTTTTTGCCGTCCATATAATGCGGTGACTGGCGTGAGTGAGTTCGTGGAGCAAAAGATTTAATACGACGCAGCCTATTCGGGTTTGCATTTTGATCTGGAATAAAACATGTCTAAACAAATTTTGATTTTGGCGGGTGATGGAATCGGTCCAGAAATCGTGACAGCCGCAGAAAAAGTACTTCACTGTGTGAATGAAAAATTTGCACTCGATTTGAATTGGGAACAGGGTTTACTCGGCGGTGCTGCGATTGATGCACACGGCGAACCTTATCCTGAAGTCACTGCAGCGCAAGCGCAACGTGCAGACGCGATTTTATTGGGCGCTGTGGGCGGTCCGAAATGGGACAGCATTGAGCGCTCAATTCGTCCAGAGCGTGGCTTACTCAAGATCCGTAGTGAATTAAATTTGTTTGCAAATTTACGTCCAGCGATTCTTTACCCGCAGTTGGCTGATGCCTCAAGTTTGAAGCCTGAAGTGGTTTCTGGTTTAGACATTTTGATCGTGCGTGAATTGACTGGCGGGATCTATTTTGGTCAGCCACGTGGTATTCGTGAACTCGAAAATGGCGAGAAACAAGGTTTTAACACTGATGTTTATGCTGAGTCTGAGATCAAGCGCATTGCCAAAGTTGCCTTTGAAATGGCTGGACTTCGCGGTGGCAAAGTTTGCTCTGTCGACAAAGCCAACGTACTTGAAGTGACTGAATTGTGGAAACAAACTGTGACTGCGATGCAGCAAGCCGACTATCCAAACATTGAGTTGTCGCACATGTATGTCGATAACGCAGCGATGCAATTGGTTCGTGCACCGAAGCAGTTTGATGTGATCGTAACCGGTAACTTATTTGGCGACATTTTGTCAGACGAAGCGGCGATGTTGACTGGTTCAATCGGCATGTTGCCATCCGCGTCTTTAGATGAGCATGGCAAAGGCATGTATGAGCCATGTCATGGTTCAGCACCAGATATCGCAGGTAAAGACCTTGCCAACCCATTGGCCACGATCTTGTCTGTGGCGATGATGCTGCGTTATAGCTTCCGTGAAGAAGCGGCCGCCAAGGCGATTGAAGATGCTGTTGGTCAAGTCTTGGATCAAGGTTTGAGAACAGCAGACATCATGTCTGAAGGCATGCAGCAAGTCGGTACTATCGCGATGGGCGCAGCCGTGGTTGAGGCTTTGTCTCGCTAAGACTCAAGCTATCAATAAAAAAATGCAGCTTCGGCTGCATTTTTTTATTGCCATTACCAAAATTAAGATGTTGATCTATTAAGATTTTTATTAAATATTATTGAAGAAAGCATATCAACGAAAGCGTATCGATTACATATCGGGGAGATGGCGGATCAGCACGAAAGTTGGAGTAGGTGGTTTTTTTGCGTAAAAGACTGTCTATTTGCAGCGGCTTGGGTCGCCGTGCAGGAAGGGTGTTGCTCACAAATTGGTTTTAAATATAAATAAAAAGCCACTTAAAGGTGGCTTTTTGCTTACACTAAAACTTAGCGTGCACGGTACGTAATACGACCTTTGGTTAAGTCATACGGCGTCATTTCTACTTTTACATTATCGCCTGTCAAAATACGAATATAGTGTTTACGCATTTTTCCAGAAATGTGAGCAATGACTTCGTGACCGTTCTCTAGACGTACACGGAACATAGTATTAGGAAGCGTTTCGGTGACAACGCCTTCGAACTCGATAAGTTCCTCTTTATTGGCCATAGCCTACCTGATGATCAAATTGGAAAGGCGC
>JASLJB010000232.1 GCA_030152605.1 Acinetobacter sp.
TGCTGAAAATTTTCGATAATGGCTTGTTTGACAAACTCGGGTGCAGGATGCTTGGGTTCACCGATTGAAAGCGGGATCAGAGGCAATGCTGCTGGGGTGATCTCTTGAAATAATTTTGCAAGTTTCTCAAAAGGATAGGGATGGAGTAAGTCTAAACTAGGATTCATGAAACAAATACCGATATCAACATGTTAATGGGAATGGGCAATTTGATGAGCAGCCTCATCCAATGCAGCTTTTAATTTAATGGCAAAGGCTTGCGCCTCTTCGTGACTCATCGGGATTGAGTCTTGTTTGGTGACATAGAAGATATCTTCAGCACGCTCGCCCAAGGTGGCAATCCGCGCAGAATGAATATCGAGTCCCTGCATCATAAACAGTCCGCCAATCTTGGCCAGTAAGCCGGGATGATCGAGGGTTGAGATCTCGACCATGTTTTGTAATAACGCTGCATTTAGCGTGATATCCACGGTATTGACGATATCAAAGTGACGTAACTGGCGGGGTATACGACGTTGTAGTAAACCTGGATATTGGTCTGATGCGGTTAGGGCTTTGACCAAGGCGGCTTTGACGATATCTTCGCGCTCTGGATCGGTGAGTAAGGTGCCATAACGATCTAAGACCACATAGGTATCCAGACTAAACGCTTTTTCAGCGGTAATAATCCGTGCGTCTTGCACATCCAGATTCATACGATCCAAGACTGCAACCGTGGTGGCAAATAAGTTGGGTTGATCTTGGGTGTAAATAAAGATTTGTACCGCATCTTGGGCGGCGTTTCGATGTGCGCGGATCATGACTAACGGTTCGGATTTGTCGCCATGCTGCAAGATAGCGCGGGTATGCCACGCGATTTCATCGGCAGATTCTTTTAAGAAGTAATCATCGCCCAATTCACACCAGACCTTTTCCACTTGATCAAGCGAAAAGTCATTCACCAACAGTTCACTGGCTGCAAATTTGGTTTCTTCGATATGCATCTGGTAGTCGACCGGACGATCCAAGCCCATCCGGATCACATCACGTGCGTGGGTATACAGTTGACGCATCAAAGATGAGCGCCACGAGTTCCAAAGTTTCGGGTTGGTGGCATTGATATCGGCGACAGTCAGGGTATAGAGATAGTTGAGATGCTCCATATCACCGAGTTTCTCAGCAAATTGTTTCACCACATCTGGATCTGAAATATCTTTTTTCTGTGCAGTTAAAGACATAAATAGATGGTTTTGAATCAGCCACGCCACCAGATTACACTCTCGTTCGCTAAAACCATGCGTGCGGCAGAACTCAATCGCATCGAGCGCGCCCAATTCACTGTGATCTCCGCCACGGCCTTTGGCGATGTCATGGAAGATCGCCGCCAACATCACGATGTCACGGCGTAGCAAACGTTGAAATACCGAACTGACCACTGGGTAGTCTTTGGCAAATTCAGGTTCTTTAAAACGATTGAGGTTGCGAATCAACAGTAGGGTGTGTGCATCGACGGTATAGATATGAAACAGGTCATATTGCATCAAGCCCATGATCTGACCAAAGGCCGGAATATAGTTGCCCAAGACCCCATAACGTTTCATCGCCAACATGGTTTCATACAGGCGATGCGGACTGCGGATGATCGACATAAACAAGGCTTGATGAATCGGGTTGTCACGATAGTGCTTGTCAATTCGTTTCGCGGCCAAGATCAATAAACGCAAGGTACGGGCACGAATGCCACTGATTTCCGGGTGATTGGCCAAGATATAGAAAATTTCTAAAATCGCACTGGGTTTTTCTGAAAAGATCTTATGATGCTGAACCGCCAACTTGCCATCAACCAATTTAAAATGTTCATTGATCGGTTCGATTTGACGTTCATAATTTGGCAAGCGTGGGGTAATCACCGATTCATTAAAGTAGTTTAATAACATTTCATTTAAGGTCGAAACCTGTTGCGCTGTCCGATAATAGCGCTTCATAAACTGTTCGATCGGATAGTTAATATGTTTGCCTTCTTGTTTGCTATAGCCAAACTTGGTGGCGATGTCGCGCTGATAGTCAAACAGCAAACGGTTTTCATCGCGTTTGGTCAGCAGGTGCAGATGATGACGAATTTCCCAGAGAAAGTTTTCCGATTCTTCCAGTACCGCCAGTTCAAACTCTGAAATAAAGCCCAAATGCACCAAATCATAGATGCGATTGACACGAAAATGCCGTTTGGCGATCCAACCGATTTGGTTGATATCACGAATCCCGCCCGGAGCATTTTTGATATCCGGTTCGAGGTTGCTTTCGGTATTGTTATGTTGCGCATGACGCTGCGCCTGTTCTTGCATTTTGGCGTCATAAAAGGTTTTATCGGTCCATGTTTGCGACACGACCCGCCGTGGCCATTTGACCAAATGCGGATTGCCACAAATCATACGTGCTTCGATCAAGCTGGTGGCGATACTCAGATCTGCGGTGGCTTGTTCAAAGCAACTTTGAATGGTCCGTACACTGACCCCCGGTTTGAAATTACCCACGTCCCAAAGCGAGGAAATAAAACCTGAAACATTTTTTTCCTGTTCGGCGCTCAGTTCCTGCTCAGAGAGCACCATGATATCCACGTCTGAGTAGGGCAGCATTTCCCGACGTCCATAGCCACCGACTGCGAATAAACTGAGATCGGTTTGATCCAGCCCCGCATGTCCCCACAAGAAGATCAACGCTTCATCGATCGAGTGCGCTCGTGCATGCAAAATGTCACGAATCGGCTGACCTTGCGCATAGTCCTGTTCTAACTGTGTTTCCACAGCCAGACGCCATGGGTTGATCGCTTGAATATCATGCTGATCATGAACAGATTCCAATAAAGGCGTGGTTTTGATCATCGCTTCGGCTTCCAGAACAGGTGAGCGATCGTGCACATGCGGCACGATCGGGAACTTAAAATATCATGGGTTTAAAATTTTAAAATTATCATGATTCAAATGGAGGGCTTAATTTAAAATCCATTAGGCTTTGGGTACATTGACCTTGATCTGACTGACCACCGCCTGCGCCAATTCACGCGCCTGTTCGGTATCTGCGCCACGTGCGGTCGCAACGCCCATGCGACGGCGTGTGAAGCCTTCAGGTTTACCAAATAAACGTAGATCACTATTTGGATCTTTGAGCGCCTGTTGCAGATTTTCAAAGCGGATATCTTGACCATCCGCACCGGCATAGATCACTGCACTGGCTGCGGCACTATGGCGTGTGGTATTGACCGGTAGACCTAAGATGGCGCGGGCATGCAGTTCAAACTCACTTTGCAACTGTGAGGCCAAGGTCACCAGACCGGTATCGTGCGGTCGTGGAGAAACTTCACTGAACCAGACATGATCGCCTTTAATAAACAGCTCAACACCGAATACACCGCAGCCACCCAAGGCTTGGGTGACTTTGTTGGCGATCCGTTTAGATTCTTCCAGTGCAGCAGCGCTCATGGCTTGCGGCTGCCAACTTTCCACATAATCGCCATCTTGTTGACGATGTCCGATCGGATCGCAGAAATGGGTTTCGATCACACCGGTTTCTGGATTTTTGGCACGAACCGTAAGCAGGGTAATTTCAAAATCAAAATCAATTTGCGCTTCGATGATGACTTTGGCCTGTTGCACACGACCGCCGGTTTGCGCATAGTCCCAAGCCGCATCGACTTCAGCAAAGGCTTTGACCCGTGATTGGCCTTTACCGGATGAGGACATGACCGGTTTTACAAAGTTTGGATAGCCAATATCATCACAGGCCGCGCGGAAGCTTTCGAGTGAGTCCGCAAAGCGATAGGCCGAGGTTGGAAGTCCGAGCTCTTCGGCAGCCAATACGCGGATGCCTTCACGGTTCATGGTCAAGCTCACCGCTTTGGCAGAGGGGATGACTTGCGCGGTATTATTTTTTTCAATCTCGAGCAGTACATCTGTGGCGATGGCCTCAATCTCAGGCACGATCAGATGCGGTTGAACCTGATCGATCAACTGTTTTAGTTGGGCCGGATCGGCCATATTCAGCGTATGTGAGAAATGTGCGACTTGCATTGCAGGTGCATGGGGGTAGCGATCAGCAGCATGGACTTCCACGCCAAGTCGTTGTAGTGAAATGACGACTTCTTTACCCAGTTCGCCCGAGCCGAGCAAAAGAACTTTAAATGCAGAAGATTGAAGTGGAGTTCCAAGTGTAACGCTCATGCGAATCATCCATGCAGACTTTGAAATGACTTTTAGCATAGCAGAACTCAGCGCTGTGTTAAGACCCGATTGATATAAAATCAGCGAATTGTTCTACAACTGCGATCTTAGCTCGCTGAGTGGAGGATGTTGATATTAAACAACTGTGTGTTATTTGCTCGATTACATGCTAAAACCGCTTGTGCTGGTCGGAGAATGTCACGCACAAGCGGATTTAGTCTCTTTCTGGGTCTCGTTCTGGTGTTAATCAGGTGCTAATCGGGTGCTAATGATTTGACTCTTCTTGTTCTGGCGTTGTGCTGTCTAGATCTGGTGTTGAGATCGGTGGCGTGTAGCTTGGAAGATGCTGTGTATGTTGATTAAAAAACTCAATATCTCGGATGTTTTTTTGCACAGCAACGGCACCAAACAAACTCAGAATAAAGGACATGGCATAAAAGCCTTTTTCGCTCAAGTCTAAGCTGGCATTCCATAAACCGACTGCGAGTAAGAGTATCGAAATTAACAGTGATGCCCAGCACAGCGCATAATAAATATGGGTGACCGGAATATTTTCTAATTTGTCACGGACGACTTTTTGTAATGATACTGCGGAAAACAAACCAAACAGCATCAAGATCAAGTAGTAACCTTTTTCATTGAGTAGCATTTCTGCATTCCATAGCCCTACAAAATAGGCGATGACGCCTGCAAATAGTGCCAACCAACTTACCCCAATAAATGCCGAAGTCGGTCTATTAAATTGAAGATTCATAGTGTTCCTTATTATATTTAAATGTTTTTTGTCGGATGTATTATGATCAATTTTGACTGAATGGCAAGAGCGAAGTCTAGCAGTGGCTGTTGTGCAGTGTGTGCTGACGCTAGTTAAAAACTGAATCGCACACACTGTAAAACCGGTTAAGTCATTGATGTGGTAGCGACCGCTTGTGCCTGTTTAAGCTGCATGAGTAAGCTAAAGTTTTGCAAGCGCTTATCCGTGTCAAAGATATCGCAAGTAAAAATAAACTCATCCACAGCGTATTTGCTCAACAGCTTTTCTAGGCCGGCTTTGACGGTATCCACTGAACCGACTTGCGCCAAGGCATAAAAATTATCCACGGCTGTTTTTTCAGCTGGCGACCAGAGTCCTTGCATGGAGTCGACCGGAGCTTTGAGTTTTAAACTCTGACTGCGCATCAAGCCCAAGATCCGTTGGTAGGCACTGGTCGCAAGATAGTGTGCTTCTTCATCTGTTTCTGCCACCACGGTCGGCACGCCCATAGACACATAAGGACGATCTAGCATCGCAGAAGGTTCAAAGTTTTCACGATACAGTGCGATCGCTTGGCCCAGCATTTTCGGAGCAAAATGCGAGGCAAATGAATAGGGTAGACCGAGCTTGGCCGCGAGTTGCGCACTGAATAGACTAGACCCCAATAACCATACTGGCACATGCGTTCCTTGACCTGGAGTGGCAATGATTTTTTGGTAAGGCTCAGGATCAGCAAAATAGCGCAGGATTTCAAATACATCATGCGGGAATTGATCTTCCGTTTCTTGGCGACCACGGCGTAATGCACGCATGGTGGCTTGATCGGTACCGGGGGCACGTCCCAATCCCAATTCAATCCGTCCCGGATATAAGGTGGCCAAGGTGCCGAACTGTTCTGCAACCACTAAGGGCGCATGGTTGGGCAACATGATGCCACCAGAGCCGAGTCTTATGCTTTGGGTATTGGCCAACAGATAACCGAGTAGCACCGCCGTGGCTGAACTGGCGATGCCATCCATATTGTGGTGTTCCGCCAACCAAAGTCGGTCAAAACCCAATTTTTCCGCATGTTGCGCCAAGGCCAGCGCATGCTGTAACGCAAGTTCGACACTTTGATCTTCGCGTACCGGGGCTAATTCTAATATTGAAAATTTAGTCTTTGCTAAGCTTCGCATTCGGAATTCTCAAGTGGAGATAACGCTAAAAGCATACGATGGATCGCTGTGGTTGTATATCGATTTTTTTCGATATAAAACATTTAATCCATCACAATCAATGCAGAAAGCACTGGTAGCGGCTTTGATTGAGCTGATTTTTTGAACGATTGCCGGTTTTGGTCAACAGACTCTACTTAACAGGCATAAAAAAACGCTGCAAGTTGAACCGTCAAACTTGCAGCGTATCAGGGTGTAGAAGTTAAAACTGGAAATCGAATACAGATATTGAGTGCCACGCAAACTCACTGCTATGCATCGTCACGGCGATTGGGTTGCCATCCTAGAGGGACGAATCAAGCTTTAGCCAGTTGACTGCTGCTCAACCCTTAGCGGCGATGATGTCTTTTATAACGTTTTTTAGATTGATACTGATTTTTTTGATTGTCTTGCGAGATTTTATTACCAAGCGCTGAACCGCCTGCCGCACCGAGTGCCGATCCGATATAACCGCCAGAAGTACCGCCCATATTGCGTCCGACACTATAACCACCTGCGCCACCTAGGCCACCGCCAATCGCTGCTGAGGTGCGATCGCGACGGTTACTTGCTGCGGCTGCACCACCAGCACCACCGACCGCTGATCCAATCAATGCGCCCGTATGGCCGCCCATTTCTTTACCCAGTGCAGTCCCGACGACACTGCCCAAAGCGGAGGTTGCTGCAACGCGTGTGGTGTTGTCGGCATGTGCCGTAGCACTCAAGCTCATTGCAAGTAATGCGGTACTGATAAAAAATGCCTTGATCTTCATTGTTATCTCCATGTCCTAAACGAATGGACCTGCTTAAGTTGATGCAGTAAATGTAACAAAACGATTCTTTGAAAATGTGGAGGGCAACTCTTTTAATGCTACATTTCAGTGTATTCATGTTGTGCTAGTTTTAACGAATCTACTGATTACATTCATGATTGGGGGAAATATGGAGAAATAATGTGAAAATTCGCTTATTTTTCCAAGATGACTACAGTCGGCTGTGCGCCTTTCTAGCAAAGAATGCACCTTAGATATGTCAATTAAAAGCCAGAATCAGTACACTATGCGCAATTTTGTAATTACCGAAGCAGTCACAAGTCTTGGATGTGTCTGCACTAAGTTATCGATTGAGAAGCTATATAAATGAAAGAGTCGTTACGTTTACGATTAGACCAATTGTGTGATCGACACGAAGAACTAACTGCGTTATTGGCTGATATTGAAGTGATATCGGACAATAAACGTTTTCGCAATTTATCCCGTGAACATAATGATTTAACAGAAATAACCGAATTTTGGATCAAGTACAGACAGGCTGAAGAAGATATTCAGACTGCGGAGTCGATGCTCAGCGATCCTGATTTTAAAGACATGGCGATCGAAGAAATCAAAGACAATAAAGCCTTGTTGGAAAAACTTGAAAGCGATCTGAATATCCTGATGATTCCCAAAGATCCAAATGATGCCAATGCGGCGTATTTGGAAATTCGAGCTGGAACAGGTGGCGACGAAGCGGCGATCTTCTCCGGTGATTTATATCGCATGTACAGCAAATATGCTGAGAGCCAAAACTGGCGCATCGAAGTGCTGTCTGAGAATGAAGGCGAACACGGTGGCTATAAAGAAGTCATTTGCCTGATCAATGGTGACGGGGTCTATGGTCGCTTGAAGTTTGAAAGTGGTGCGCATCGTGTACAACGTGTCCCAGCAACCGAATCGCAAGGTCGGGTACATACTTCGGCCTGTACCGTGGCGATCTTGCCTGAAATTGATGTCGATACCAGCGTGGAAATCAACAGCTCAGAGCTACGCATCGATACCTATCGTGCTTCGGGTGCCGGTGGTCAGCATATTAACAAAACCGATTCCGCCGTGCGTATTACCCATTTACCGACGGGTACTGTGGTGGAATGTCAGGATGAACGTTCACAGCACAAGAACAAAGCCAAAGCCATGGCCTTGTTGGTCTCACGTTTGGAAAATGCCAAACGTGCAGCGCAAGAATCAGCAACCTCTGAAATGCGCCGTGACTTGGTGGGTTCGGGCGATCGTTCAGAGCGCATTCGTACCTATAACTATCCGCAAGGTCGTATGACGGATCATCGAATTAACTTGACCTTGTACAAGCTTGATGCGGTGATGGAAGGAGATTTGAGCGAGTTATTGGACAGTTTGCATCGTGAATATCAAGCCGATCAATTGGCGATGCTTGCTCAGCAAAATGGTGGCTAATGAATATTGCACAAGCCTTAGCCTTACGTGGTGAATTAGACAGCTACGAACGCCAAGAGAATGCATGGCTGTTGCAGCACATTCTGGACATGGATGTGTTGCGGCTCAAAATCTCAAACGACATCGAGTTAAGTCCAGCACAGCAACAGGCCTATGTCGAAGGCTTGGCGCGGATCGCGGCGGGTGAGCCTTTGGCCTATGTCATCGGTACGCAACCTTTTTGGACGCTTGAACTAAAAGTCACGCCAGATACCTTGGTGCCGCGCCCAGATACTGAAGTCTTGGTTGAGCAGGTGTTACAGTTGCCTTTGCCTGAGAATGCACGCGTCGTCGATCTCGGGACAGGCACGGGTGCAATTGCACTGTCACTGGCCAGCGAACGACCACAGTGGCAGGTCTGGGCAACAGATATTTATGCGCCGACCTTGGCGGTGGCTGCTGAAAATGCGCAAGCACATGCGCTGACCCAGGTGAAATTCTTGTGCAGTGCATGGTATGCGGCTTTTGATGCAGCCCAGTTAGAGCAGTTTGATCTGATCGTGTCCAATCCTCCTTATATCGATGCCGAAGATGTGCATATGCAAGATCTAAAAGCCGAACCTCGCCGTGCCTTGGTTGCAGATCAGCAGGGCATGGCGGATCTTGAGCGTATCATCCAACAGGGGCGGGTATGGTTGAAGCCGGGGGGCTGGATGGCACTCGAACATGGTTATCAGCAGGGTCAAGCGGTACGGCAGGTGTTTGAACAGGCTGGATTTAGCCAGATCGCCACCCGCAAAGACTATGCTGGCAATGATCGGATCAGCTGGGCGCAATACAACGACAACGCATAAGCGCCTTGCCGTGTTTGCGTCAGCGCAGTGTCAGATAAGATATTCGCTGTGATATCAAATCTGCACTAAGAAATTTTAGAGTTAAAAAAACAGGCTGCCGATGAAGGCAGCCTGTTTTCTATTTTGTGGGGTGACTGAATACTGATCTTGTCCTATTAATGATCGTGATGAAGATAGTCTGGTTTTTTCGGCAGTTGTAGACTACAGAACAAGCAGATGATCAACATGATGATCACGTAGACAAAGAATATATTTTCATGACCAAGGCTCTTAAACTGCAAAGCCACAGCAGGTGCCGAGCCACCGAAGATGGCATTCCCGACCGCATAAGCAAAGCCGACGCCGAGTGCGCGGATATGTGGAGGGAACATTTCAGCTTTGACCAGACCGCTGATCGACGTATAGAAACTGAGTAGCATCATGAGGAAGATCAGTAGTAGGGTGACGATCACAGCGGATTCATGGAAATAGCGCATGCCGATCACCATCACCGGATAGATAAAGATCGCGCAGGTGATACTAAACCAGATCATAGAGGAACGGCGGCCAATTCGATCCGAGATCATACCAAACAAGGGCTGTGCCAACATAAACACAAACAGCGCAAAGGTCATCATATAGCCAGTGACTTTTTCCTCAAAGCCGAGACTGGTAATATAAGTTTTAGAATATACCGTCAGCACATAGAAGGTCAGTGAACCTGCCGAGGTATAGCCGACCACCAGTAAAAAGGTTTTCCAGTGGTGTTTAAACAAGGTCGCTAAACTCCCCGCTTCTTCTTTATGCTCATCTTTTTCTAGGGTTTCTTTGAGATGACGTCGTACAAAGAAGGAAAGGATCGCGACGACACCGCCGATGATAAATGGAATTCTCCAGCCCCCATCCATCATTTGTTCTTTCGTCATGAGCATTAACATCACCACGCCCAATAGACTGGCCAAGAGCTGTCCGCCAGAGAGCGTCACGTATTGAAAAGAAGCATAGAAG
>JASLJB010000234.1 GCA_030152605.1 Acinetobacter sp.
GGGACACAAATTTGGGAAGGTAAAACTGGGGTTTTTCCAAAGATCTTAGCTGCGACCACCAATGGTATTTTGACCAACCAATTGCTCGGTATTTCATTCGGGACTTTGGGTTGTGGTCAAGGTGGAACTGTGACGGCGCAAGTGGTGAGTTTTACCAATAATAATGCTGAATCCTTGGCACGTGATATGGCCGTAGGTCATGGTGAAAGCTTGAACGTCTTGGCTGAATTGATGCAAATCAAAACTGAAGACAAAGCACATTTCTTCACTACGGCCAAAGCCAATTTTGCTGAGATCTATGCCGAAGACAACCAAAATAGCTTACAGGTTTTGGCTTCACTGCAAAATGTAATGGCGCAAGACGCGATTCTCAAAGCTTACGTTTAAATCTCTGATGCTTGAGAAGAATTCATCTTGATACATCGAGCCGTGTCACGTCAGTGGCAGGGTTCGCTCACATCGAATCAATCAAAAGCAGAACCCTCAAACAGTAAATGAAAGCCAAGAGATCAAAAGCCAACACGTCAAGAACCTACACATCAAAAACCTACAACTTAAAAACCAGCCTTCGATGATTTTAAATGAATAATAATATTGCCTGTGTTGCCCTGATTATTTTCCCACTTGGCTGTACGGCTATGGCCGCAGATCTACAGCATTCGGGTGTAAATCCCGCACTGAATCATGCTGTGCAACAGGCCGAGCAACAACAATTACATCTGGATAAAACTTGGCAAACCTTACTCTATGCCAACAGCAAGGGGCACAGTGAGGTTCAATATGCGGGTTTTTTTCAGCACCCGAACGGCGCACAAGATTTAAAAGCAGAATTACAAGCCGATCTCAAAGCCTTATATGCACCCGCCGCCCCAGATCAATCTTTCCGTTGTCAGTTTCCGGCACGTAGCCATTGGCTGATGCAACAGCTCAAGCTTGATCCGCAGCAGATGCCGGCGGTGAGCTGCCCTGAATATGAGCAATGGATCGGGCAAATCAAACCGCATAGCGCCACCTTGATCTATGCCACTGATTTTATGGGCAATCCGAGTTCGATGTTTGGGCATACCTTATTGCGTCTAGATCCCAAAGACCAAAAACAACTCAACTTGGTCTCCTATGCGGTCAACTATGCTGCCACGGTGCAGGGGGCGGACAACTGGTCCTATGCGTTTAAGGGGCTGACTGGGCAGTATCCGGGTGAATATTCATTGATGCCGTATTATCAAAAAGTCAAAGAATATTCAGACTTTGAGAGCCGTGATTTGTGGGAGTATCAGCTCAATTTGACGGAAGCCGAAACGACCTTCTTGGTGCAGCATATTTGGGAACTGCGAAATGTCAGTTTTCCGTATTATTTTATCAGTGATAACTGTGCCTATCGGCTATTGGGCTTGATTGATTTGGTGCGACCAGAGGCCAATTTACAAGCCCGATTTGGCATGACCAGTATTCCGATGGAAACCTTAAAAGCCATTAAAGATCAGAATTTGGTTCAAGATGTTGTCTATCGGCCAGCGCTTGAAACCCAACTTTTGGCACAGTCACGTCAGCATGGGCAGGCTTTGGCACGACAGGCGCATCGATTAACGGCATTGCCGGTATCTGAAATGTCTGACTTCTTAGCAGATCTTGATCAGCAGCAACAGGCCAAGATCTTGGAAATGGCGTACGATGATCTGTATCTGCAGTTGATTGGGCGCAAGGTCACGGCAGCAGGGGCGCAGCCGCGTTTAAGGCAGTTACTGAGTTTGCGTAGTCGACTTGATATCGACAAGCAGCGACAAGATCCGATCCCGCCGAGCAAAGACCCCAGCCAAGCGCACCATTCACGTTTATGGTCGCTGAGTGCAGGGCGGGTACAGGGCGAGGATGTGATTCAGCTGGGTTTGCGCCAAGCCTATCATGATCTGATTGATCCGCAGGGTGGGTTACGCAGTGGCACCCAGTTGCAGTTTTTGGATGGCGCGCTGCAATGGCGTGATGATCAATTGAAGCTTGAGCATTTAAACCTCCTCAGTGTGAACTCATATAATCCGGTGAACCCATTTAAAAATCCCTTGAGTTGGGGATTTAATCTGGGCTGGCAACAAGAAGCCATACATCAAGCTGAGTTTGATGTGGATCGCCAACATGGCGTCATGAGTTTTAAAGCGCAGGCGGGTTATAGTTTGGCCAGTGAAGATCGAAATCACCTGTGTTATTTACAGGGCCAGACTTATATACAGTCGGGCAAAGCCTTAGATAAAGGCTGGCGCATTGGGGTCGGGCCAACGCTCGGTTGTCAGAATATTTGGACTGATCGTCTAAACAGTGTCATACAAGTTGAGTTACCGTACTGGGAGGATGCGCGGCAATGGAACTTGCGTATTCACAGTGCAATGCAATATGAACTTAAACCACAACATGGTTTACGCCTCAATGTGGATTATCAGCAGCAGCATCGTCAGGACTGGATCGGCACCAGTTTGGGATATATTCATTATTTTTAAGACCGTCATTTTAAATAGCCTATGCACTAACATCACATTTCAATCAATTTAATATTCGGTATCTGATAATGGCGGCAGGACGCCGCCTATTTTCGCTGTGGTATGACGTACCATCAGCGGAAAGAGGGTTTTTGGATACTTTTTTAAAAAAGTATCAGAAT
>JASLJB010000032.1 GCA_030152605.1 Acinetobacter sp.
CGGGCAACGCCCGAAACCGTTTCAGAAGTGACTTGCATGGCTTCCTCGATAGAATTTAGTAATTACAGTTATTAAAAAAGTGCCACATTATATGACAACATTTAAAGATATACAAAATAAGTCTCTGTACAGCGCCCTTCAATGAAGCTCACTCAGGACGCACCTTACAAATACTACTACACTCACCGAACTAAAAAAATCCATTTAGCCATATAAGTCGAACTCACTGGCTTTTATCAAGCAAATTAACGCTATTGACTAAATTCAACTCAGCCCAAGAAGCCAAAAAACCAGCGCTCGCTGCTGTAGCGTTCTGCCAAAAACCAGTACAAATCACATAGCACACTGATAAATGATTCATTTTTTCTGTGCCAGCGCATTACTTCCATCAAACTGATTTTTGCAAATTAGAATAAACTTTGAAGAAATTTCACAAATTAGTTGGCTTTTTGTTTATAAATGATAATCTCTATCATTCTCTTTTCTGCTTTTTTATGCAGCTACTTGTTTGACTTTTTATATGCGCCTTTTGGAATTCATTTATGCATAAATTTACCCTACGTCCGCTGACTTTAGCCCTCTTAGGCATGACAACAACTCTCATCCATGCTGAAGATGCTGCTGAGTCGGCACCTGTGGTGACACAGTTGGCGACCATCGTGGTCTCTGCAACTGGTTATGAACAAAAAATCAAAGATGCACCTGCAAGTATTACCGTGATTACTTCAGAAGATCTCAAAAACAAAAGAATCAATAGCATTGCAGATGCACTCATCGATGTAGAGGGCGTTGACATCAGCCCTTCAGCAGGTAAAACGGGCGGCTTAAATATCCGAATGCGTGGTATGGATTCTGAATACACCTTGGTTTTGGTTGATGGACGTCGCCAAAATAGTTCAGGCGATATCACACCGAATGGATTTGGTGAATCTAATAACAGTTTTATTCCCCCGATTTCAGCCATTCAACGCATTGAAGTGATCCGTGGTCCAATGTCGACCCTATATGGTTCTGATGCGATGGGCGGTGTTGTCAACATTATCACCAAGAAAGTCAGTGATGTATGGACAGGCTCAGTCACTTTAGATGCCACAATCTTGCCCAATAGCTCGGACTTTGGTAACCAACGCGCAGTAGATGCCTACCTCACTGGACCATTGATTGAAAACAAATTGGGTTTGCAATTAAGAGCACGTAAATCCACACGTGATCAGTCCAGCCTGACACGTACAGAAGACCAAGCTGATTTAAACATGGGCAACAACCCGACCAAGTCTGATCTACAAACTGTCGGTGCACGACTCACCCTGACCCCACACGAAGATCACGATCTTTCAGTCGAATATGAACGCACTGAACAATGGTACGACAACCATAAAGGTCAACTCGGTACCTTGGGTGCCAATGGGGGTTATGCCGATGCACAAGAATACAATCGCGATAAACTCTGGCTGTCGCACACCTGGCGCAGTGCATACGGCACACTAGATTCGAGTATCAGTAACACCCAAACTGAAACTATTGGACGTCTGATTCCCTCTCGTGCGCAAAATGCCTCAACTGCAGCCAACGCACGTTTACTTGAAAGTGAAGACACTATCTTCGATACCAAGTTTTCAACCCAACATTTTGACAACCATAGCCTCACCGTAGGTGGTCAATGGTGGGATGCCAAAATCAAAGATGGTTTACGCGTAAATAAAGAAGTTTCTTTTAAACAACTGGGTTTGTTTGCGGAAGATACTTGGGCACTCAACGACAGTTTGGCACTGACTTTGGGTCTACGCTACGATGATCACGACACCTTTGGTGATTTCTGGACGCCACGGGCTTATTTGGTCTGGACCGCCAACGACACTTGGACTTTTAAAGGCGGCTATAGTGAAGGCTATAAAGCACCACGCTTAGAACGACTGACTACAGGTATTTATAATGTGGGTGGGCAAGGTCGTATCCCCTTGTTTGGTAATCCAAATCTGAAACCTGAAACCAGTAAAAATTTTGAACTCGGCACGTATTTCAATTACAACGATGTTGATTTTAATGTGACGGCTTTTTACAACAAGATTGCAGATAAAATTGTCTCAGGCAATGCCGAATTCAGTTGTGATGCAGCCAATGCTGAGAGCAAAAGCCGATGTGAACAATATATGTCAGACAATGGCACGCCTTGGCTGATGGAAGATGGCGACACAGGTAAACGCGCTTGGAATGTTAACCGTTCAACCAACGCACAAAAAGCCGAAGTCTATGGGATCGAGTCAGGCTTCAACTGGAGCTTTGCACCAGATTGGAAGCTTGGCCTCAACTACACATGGACTGAAACTGAAATTAAAGACAGTACATTAGGCAACCCACCTTTAACTGACACGCCAAAACATATCGCCAATGCATCGTTAAAATGGCAAGCAGATGATCATATCCAACTTTGGGCACGTGGTGAATATCGCAGCGAACGTGCACGTTTCACTAAAACCTATGACAACCTATCTGCTGGAGACAAAGCCGTATATAACCAACTCGGTGACTATAAAGGCTATGCGCTGATGCACATTGGTTCGAACTTTAATATCAAAGACAATTGGGATGTCGGTGTAGCGCTGTATAACGTTTTCGACAAAAACTTCAATGACTATGAAAATGTAGATTCAGTGGGCTACTACAATCGTTATAGCAACACCCAAGAAGGTCGCCGCGTACAACTCAGCACCACCTTTAGCTTCTAAACACACTTTTATAAGTGTTCAAGATAAAGCTCTATCTCGATAGGGCTTTTTCAATTTCAAAGGCAATACACTGCGATTGTCAAATCCACAATACCCACTAGATTGACTATGTTTTAAATTAAAACCCTAGACTTCAGATCTATTGGTCTAAAATTTCGCTGGGTTAAAATCAATCTCCAGCAAATAAAATCAATATAAAGCAATTAGTTAACTTGTTTTTCACATTTTATTATTTGTTATTACAAACAAGCAGTTTACTTTGATTGGTAAATTCAATCTCAAAACAATGAAATTTAGAATAAGAATTATTATTATTCGCACACTCACCTCATGACAAACTAGAGTCAAGCAATGTCGTATATTACAAAACGGAAAAAAATCGTCTCGACTGCGATTGCATCATCTTTAGGGATGTTTGCAACACACACATTTGCCGAAGACCAAGTAACACAACTCCCAATCATTCACACCCAAGCCACTCAAGCACCTAGCTTAAAAGTCGATGAATCGGCCAATAGTAAATTTGTAGTGCCCTTACTCGATACAGCAAAGTCAGTCTCAGTAATTTCACAGCAACTGATCGAAGACACCAATGTCACCACTCTGAGCGATGCACTACGCAACGTACCTGGGATTACTTTGGGTGCCGGTGAAGGCGGCAACCCAAATGGTGATCGTCCCTTTATTCGCGGTTATAACTCTGAAAGCTCGATCTACGTCGATGGCGTGCGCAACGCCACCTCACAAAACCGTGAAATGTTTGCGATCGAACAAGTTGAGGTCGTAAAAGGCTCTGCTTCAGCACTCGGTGGTGCCGGCGGTACTGGCGGTAGCATCAACATGATTTCCAAGTTGGCCAAAAAAGGCGATGCCTTAGAAGGCTCAATCCAAGGTGGCACAGATAACTATGCGCGCATCAGCTTAGATGGCAACAAAGACTTTGGGAATGGTATTGCGGCACGTGTTGCTGTCATGGGACACCAAAACGATAAAGCCGGTCAATCTGATGGCGCAGAATATAAACGTGCGGGGATCGCACCAAGTATCGCATTTGGCCTAGATACCCCGACCCGTGCAACGCTCAGCTATTACTACCTTAAATCTGATGACACTCCAGATTCTGGAATTCCATATAACAACCCATTTGCAAGCACAAATCCAAATTTTGCTTTAAATGGTAATGGCGAGCCGATTCATGTTGCTCAAGGTGCCTACTATGGTTGGAAAGATCGAGACTTTCAAAAACAAGAAAATCAAATCGGCACAATCAAACTTGAACATGACTTCACAGACGATTTGAAAATTAGCAATACTGCGGTATATAACAAGTCTAAAAACAATTATCTTTGGACCAATCCAGATGATTCACAAGGTAATTTTTATAATAAAACCACAGCGGAGTTAAATGGCAATGTTTGGCGTCGGGCCAACTCTCGGATTTCTGATAGTGATGCATTCTCTGATCAACTTGCACTGACAGGACAATTCAATACAGGCTCAATCAAACACCGATTTAATACTGGTGCTGAATACACGCAACAAACATCCGATCGTACTCAATACATCGTTGATGGGAAAACCACAACAGGCGCAGCTTTCAATAAATGTACACCGAATGATATCAGCTCTGGTTGGTGTAGCTCAGTCCAACATCCAAGTCAGACACCTTGGATGGGCGCATTGACCACACAAGGTGCTGATCAATTCTCAACAAAAACCAAATCCACCTCAGTTTATGTTTTAGACAACATCGAACTCACACCACAATGGATTTTAGATTTAGGTTTACGTTGGGATAAGTTTGATACCAAACAAACCATGACCTATGGCGCA
>JASLJB010000037.1 GCA_030152605.1 Acinetobacter sp.
ACGGACCGAAGCCATCGACATAGAGCGTGCCAAGTCGCGTGAAATATTGGTGACTTTGGAGGCTTTTACCCCAGGCGCCAAATCCAGCTCAAAGCGTGTCACCACCGGACCCGGCTGTGCTTCAATGACTTTGGCTTTGACGTTAAACTCTTGTAACTTGATCTCGAGCAACTCTGACAGACGTGCCAATTGCTCAGCCGTGAAATTGACCTTTTTATTTGGATCGACATCATCCAAGAGATCTACCCCCGGCAAGGTCGGAAGATCACGACGCTTTTCAGCCACTTGCATCGCACGTGACATTGGGCGGCCGGCACTATCGGTTAAAGGTGCATCGAGATCAAAGTCATCCTCACCGGCGACTAACTCATCTTCAGGCAGACCGGCTGTTTCCAACCACGCATCTCTGAACGCGCCTTTGTCAGATGCAACACGTTGTTTTTCTTCATCCGTAATCTGAGATGCAGCATTGAAGCTGGTTTGAATCGGTGCAGCAACAAAGGCAGACGACTGTGCATAACCCGTCTGCTGAACAGCTTCAGTCTGTGGCTGATGTGACAGATCCTGCGAGGACGCTAAAGACTTAGAAGACTCGGAAGACTCAAAAGATGCTGCACGACTGTCGTATACGGCTTGGGTATTTGCTTGCAAGTCATGCACGGCGCTTACAGGCTGTTGCTCTGAGAGTCCCGCAAGTGCATCTAACTCCGCAGCAAGGTTGTTATTGTGCACAGGCACTGATCTGCTTTGATCTTGCTCAAAGATCTGATCCACATCCACCTGAGACGGATCAGCAAAGTTGGTATCGTCACGATATTGCGGCTGTTGAAATGGACGATGTTGATCAGTCGCAGTCTGGGTATTGGGTACCACAGCCAACAGCTCATCAAAGACTTGGTCGTTGTCCCAATCCAATCCAGACGCTGCTGTTGATGCAGCTTGCTGAGGAGACTGAGCGCTTGGCGGCGTTTGGCTATGCTGTTGGCGCTGCACATTGTTTTTCAATTGATCATCTTGGGCCGCTTTGAGCAGTGCATCGATATCGCTGTTATGGTCTTTTTGTTGTTGTAAGGCTTTCCACACTTCCCCTGTCGGTTGCGCACTCAAGGTGTCTTTTTCCAGTTCGTGCGCGCGTTTTAGGGTCTGTTCTAATTCTTCATCAGAGATTTCACGTTCTAATGCTGCCTGTTGCTGTGCCATCGCAGCGACACTGGCGGTATTGGATGGACGACCCAATTCGTTAAATAGACGCTCTGCAATCGGATCATGTTGCGCTGCGTGCTCTGCTTCAGATGCAGTTTGTGTTTGTGCTTGCGGCTCAGCAGCCGCTTGGGCCACGCTTTCCGGCGCTTCGCTGACAGCCGCGGCACTTGCTTTACGCTTACTCGGCTTTTGTGCGGTCAGATCAAAGGCAGATTCGCTTTCGGGTACATTTTTATAAAACAGTTCTTGCAGATAATGCGGTGTCGCTTTAAGCGTAGCCCAAGTTTTGTTCCATTGAATCCCAAACGCCAAAGTCACCAACATCAGCCACAGCAGCAGTAAAAAAAACACCGCGCCGTAAATGGTCAACAGTTGCGATAGGCTCTCGCCCAACTCATAACCGATGATCCCGCCGGAGGCATTATCCAAGGTATCTGCGGGCACATTCCACAGCAAATACAACAGGCTTGAACTGGTCAGGATAATAAAAAATTTCGCTGCATAGCGAAATGGCCGACTCAGAAAACTACGTGGCCACCAGACTTGAATCGCTTCGATGAACATGAAGATCGGAATCAGCACACTGGCCCAGCCCAAGAAGCCAAACAATAAGTCTGCGATCCATGCCCCAGCAACACCACTGGCATTGGTCACTTGTTGAGTATCACTGGAAATATGCATCCACCCCGGATCAAATGGGGTGTAGGTCACTGTTGCGAGAAACAGATATATTCCAAATGAAATCAAAAAGATTGTAACTAAAAAGCGCTGTGCATAAACACTCGACACCGCAGTCATATACTGTCCTGTTGGCAATAATTCATAAATGGATCTGCTTGAAGCCGATAACGATCTTCGAGACGATCTGCAAATTTTAAAATCTTTATATTATGCACCTGTTGCACAAAAAAAGATGCATGCTTATGCGGCCCTGATAGCAATTTCCCATGCAATTGCACAAAATTTCATGCTTGGCGAAATGCATATTTTGACCCATAAAAAATAGCCCAGTGGCTAAAGTCAATATCAGGTTTTTCAACAACATTTCGTTTAATTTTAACGACAAGCGCACAGCACTGGGGCATATTTTTGTCGCGACATCGTTATCGTGAGCTTGCAGTTTAAATCGCGAATGGGATTACCATAGCCGAATACGATTGACTTAATCAATTCTTCCCCCAAACAAGCAACATGCAAGCCGCCCCACTCTATTTAAATTTCACGTATACTTTTCACATGCTTTTTTAGCGCTGTCTTTTACGTGCTTTTTCGTATAGTCGAAGCAATCTCGAAATTTAAATTGATCTCAATAGATAAAGAAAGGATAAATCCTATGGGCGTTCGTCACTCACGCTTGATTATTTTGGGTTCTGGCCCTGCTGGTTATAGTGCTGCAGTCTATGCTTCGCGTGCCAATTTGGCGCCAACCTTAATCGCGGGTCTACAACTCGGCGGCCAACTGACCACCACCACGGATGTAGAAAACTGGCCCGGCGATGCAGAAGGCTTAACCGGCCCTGCATTGATGGAGCGTATGCAAGCCCACGCAGAACGCTTTGGCACTGAAATGGTGTATGACCATATCAATGAAGTGGATCTCAATGTTCGACCATTTATCCTCAAAGGCGATATGGATGAATATAGCTGTGATGCTTTGATCATCTGTACCGGTGCAACGGCACAGTATCTCGGACTAGAATCAGAACAAGCCTATATGGGTCAAGGTGTTAGTGCCTGTGCGACCTGTGATGGTTTCTTCTATAAAAACCAAAAGGTCATGGTGGTGGGCGGCGGTAACACCGCTGTTGAAGAAGCACTTTACTTGTCGAACATCGCTTCACATGTGACTTTGGTGCATCGTCGCGATAGCTTACGTTCTGAAAAGATCCTACAAGACCATCTTTTTGAAAAAGAAAAAGAAGGCAAGATCAGCATCATTTGGAACCATGAAGTTGAAGAAGTCTTGGGTGATGCCAAATCTGGCGTGACTGCGGTACGCATCAAATCAACCCAAGACCAATCCACTCAAGACGTTGCCGTACAAGGTATGTTTGTTGCAATCGGCCACAAACCGAATACCGCAATGTTTGAGCAACAACTCGAATTGCGTGATGGCTACATCCAAGTCAGCGGTGCGCGTGGCAATGCCACAGCCACTTCAATCCCGGGTGTGTTTGCTGCGGGTGATGTGGCGGATGATGTTTATCGTCAAGCCATTACCTCTGCGGGTTCAGGCTGTATGGCTGCACTCGATGCCGATCGTTACTTGGACAGCTTGGATAAAAAATAAGCCCTCCCCTGCTGTACTGATCAGCAACTAAAGCAAACCTCATGATCAAAAAAGGCCTCAACAGTGTTGGGGCCTTTTTTATGCGATGCATTGAAAAGTTCAGTAAAGGTTAGGCAAGTCACACTGAGATGACTATAATCGAGCACGAAATTGAGAGAGGAAGCATTATGTCATCAGCAAGTCAACTTAATGACAAGCAACTTGAAGCCATGAAGTACACTCAAGGACCCTTGTTAGTACTTGCCGGGGCCGGTTCCGGTAAAACCTCTGTGATTACCCGTAAAGTGGCGTACTTGGTGCAACAGATGGGTATTCCTGCCTATCGCATCACCGCAATGACCTTTACCAACAAAGCCGCACGTGAGATGAAAGAACGTGTTGGTAAACTGCTGTCCAAAGAACAAGCCAAAGGCTTATCGGTGTCGACCTTCCACACCTTCGGTTTGAATTTGTTGCGTCTAGAACTCAAACACACCCCACTCAAGAATAATTTTTCTATCCTCGATGCGGATGATTGCAAACGCATTTTGATGGATCTGATGCACCGCGACAATTTATCGGGTGCCGAAAGTAAAGATTTGATCGCCAAGGCGATGAAGAAAATTTCAGATTGGAAAAATGATCTGATCTTGCCTGAACAATCACACAGCACCTGTGAAACAGAAGAAGACGTGCAGTTCGCGCATCTGTATCAACTCTATGAACGCAATCTACGCGCCTACAATGCCGTGGACTTCGATGACTTGATCGTGATGCCGACGCGCCTCTTACAAGACAATGCTGAAGTGCGTGATAAATGGCAAAACCGAATTCGCTATCTCTTGGTGGATGAATATCAAGACACCAACACCGCGCAGTATATCTTGGTCAAACTCTTGGTCGGCGTCATGGGTCAGTTTACTGCGGTAGGTGATGATGACCAATCGATCTATGCATGGCGTGGTGCCAAGCCTGAAAACATGGCGCTACTCAAAGAAGATTTTCCAAATCTCAAAGTGATTAAACTGGAACAGAACTATCGCTCGACCAGTCGAATCCTCAAAGCGGCCAACCACGTGATCGAAAACAATCCGCATATTTTTGATAAAAAACTGTGGAGTGACAAAGGTCATGGTGAGGTGATCCGCATCATCACCTGTCGTAACGATGACGATGAAGCGGAACGTGTGGTCAAAGATCTGCTCACGCATAAGCTGATGAACGGCAAGAACTGGAAAGACTATGCGGTGCTGTATCGCGGTAACTTCCAAGCCCGTGTTTTGGAAACCCAACTGCGTCTGATGCAGATCCCATATAAGCTCTCGGGCGGTCAGTCCTTCTTTGGTCGTGCTGAGATCAAAGACATCATGAGCTATCTCAGACTGATCATTAACCCTGAAGATGACAGTGCCTTACTGCGCATCATCAACACTCCGAAACGCGCCATTGGTCCGGTGACCTTGGAAAAACTCGGTTTGTTTGCACAAGACAATAATCTGTCTTTGCTCATGGCGGCTTCTGATCAACGCTTGAGTATGGTGTTGCCGAAAAAAGCCACCTCGCAATTGGCTGAGTTTTCTGACTTTGTGCAGAACTTCACCCGCGAACTGACTGATGATGATGATCCGGTGCCGAAGATTCGTCAGATGATGAACGAGGCCGGTTATATCGACTATATCCGTGAAAGCGCGGCCACGCCTGCACAGGAAAAAACCAAACTCGATAACGTCGAAATCTTGTATAGCAGTATTCAGAGTTTGATCAACCGTGCCGAAGATGTGGATGAACGCAATATTGAAAGCGTGATTCGCAAAATGGTCTTGCTCGACATGCTCGAACAGCAACAAGAAGAAGACGATATCGACAAGGTTAACTTACTCACTCTGCATGCTTCTAAAGGTCTAGAGTTCCCATTCGTTTACATCATGGGCTTAGAAGAAGAGTTATTGCCGCACAAAAACTCGATCGCCGCTGAGACCATCGAAGAAGAACGACGCCTGATGTATGTGGGCATTACCCGTGCCCAACAAGGCTTGACCTTGACCCTGGCGGAGCAACGCAAAAATGGCGGTCAAATGAAACAAATGACCCCAAGTCGCTTCCTCGATGAGTTGCCGCAAGATGATTTGGATTGGTTAGGTCGCAAAAAGAAACTGGCCGAAAATATCGATCCAAAACTGCAAGCGCAGCAGTATCTGCAAAACCTAAAAGCGCTACTCAAACGCTAAGGCGTACTCTCCCGAATGATTGAAATATTTTACTTTAAACATAGGCTCCCCATATGAAAGTTCAAGTCAAACGACTCGACCCACGTTTAGGTCAAGAATGGCCAATGCCAAGTTATGCCACTGCAGGTTCTGCGGGTTTAGATTTACGTGCTTGTATCGCTGAAACCATCTCGATCGAACCGGGTCAAACCGTGTTGGTCAAAACCGGTATGGCGATCTATATCGAAGATCCAAACTATGCCGGTTTGGTTCTGCCACGTTCAGGCCTCGGTCATAAACATGGCATCGTCTTGGGTAACTTGGTCGGTTTAATCGACTCGGACTATCAAGGTGAATTGATGGTGTCTGTATGGAACCGCGGTCAAACAACATTTAGCCTTGAACCGGGTGAGCGCTTGGCGCAATACGTGCTCGTGCCTGTGCTCCAAGCTGAGTTTGAAATGGTCGATGACTTCGTCGCCACCGAACGTGGCGCAGGTGGTTTTGGCCATACCGGTCAAAACTAAGTTGCTTGCCCCCTCCTCAGCGATTGCAGTCGAGGGTGGCGAATAAACATAAAAAGCCCATCTCAATTATGAGATGGGCTTTTTGGTATTTTAGGTTTGCGCAAGCGCCTGCAAATGCTGAGTGCTTAAGATGCTTAGGGCTTTTTCTTGCTATTCGGATTAAAGCGTTCTACTGGCCAGTACATGGTAAAGCGTGCACCGCCAAGTTGCGGGCTTTGATCCACATCAATACTGCCGCCGAACCAAAATGCAATCCGACTCACGATCGACAGTCCCAAACCATAACCGCCCGATGCACGGGTACGGCTATCATCTAGACGCGCAAAGGCTTCAAAGATACGTAAGCGATCTTCTTCCGGAATCCCCGGCCCATCATCCTCAACGCAGACATAAGCCATACCGGTTTCGGTATTGATACCGCCACTGAGACAGACGCGGTTTTCACAATAGCGAATCGCATTGCCCACCAGATTTTGCACCACACGATGCAGGTAACGACGCTCAGCCTCAACCACCACATCGCTAGATAAGCCATTCAACTGAACGGTTTTTTGTGTTTTGAGTGCTTCGGTTTCCACCACCACTTGTTCCAACACATCTAGCAAGACAATTTTTTCAAAGTCCAAAGATGGCGTGCCCTGCTCAAGCTTGGCATAGGTCATGATCTCATCGATCAAGGTGTTGAGGGCTTCGATATCTTTATCGATCATCTCGGTTTGTTGAATACGATAATGGTAGTCGTCTTCTTCGGCCAACATTTCCATCGCAAAACGAATCCGCGCCACCGGGGTACGCAGTTCATGCGAGACTGCACGCATCAACTCACGTTGCGACTCGATCAAACGCTCAATATGATCCGACATATTGTTATAGCTCGATGCGAGACTGGCCATTTCATCATAGCCTTCGACCGGTACACGTGATGACATGTTCCCGGTTTTCATGACATTTAACGCTTCATTGACCTGTTTGATCTTGCGCTGCATCGGCACGATCAATCCATACACGCCCAAACACAGCAAGAACATACTCAGTAAGGTAATGCCCGCCGCCAACTTAAATGGCATCCAATTGAACATCGGCACAGGGCCCATGACCAACACGGAGCCGGGATGATTGGGCATTGGAGAAACGATTGAAATACTAGTGCCACGAACGGTGGCGCTGTCACGATACAGAATTACGTTTTGATCTGAGCGTAGTCGTCCGATTTGTTCGTTGTCGAGTCCGAGCTCGCTGATCTTTTTAAAGCCCAACTTATAATAAAAATGTTTTTGAATATTCTTGAGATACTGCTCTTCTTGACCAGGATAGTAGACCAGATAATCCCAGATAAACACCGGCAGCATTTTCATCTGCCGTTCACCGATACCATCAATCTTGATATAGAGAAAATGGCTCGGATCGTTTTTAACCCCCAATACCAAATAGGCGACATTTTTCTTGGCATCATAACGCACCACCGCCTTTTGGCTCTGGATGCGTTTTTCTTCGGCGCGCGATAAATCGATTTTGTTGGAGGCCAAATAATAAATCGGAAGCTCCAGTAGATCTGAAGCATCCGATATCCAATCTTGTTTTTGTTGCTCGGTTTGTTGACGCGCGACGCCTTCACTAATGACAAAGGAAATGCCATCGGTTAAGGACTCACGATACTCTTGCGCACGCTGATAGTTGATAATTTGCACCAACAAATAACCAAATATCGCGACGAGGACCACCAAGATGACCAGTCCAGCGTAGATCCGCAAGAAGATACTGTGCTTTAACAAATACTGTTTTCCTTTGAGAAAAGGCTGTGCGTCTGTCAATTACATCCCGTTGGTTTCTTTGACAAACAAATAGCCTTTACTGCGTACGGTTTTAATCCGTTTTGGATTTTCGGGATCATCGCCAATTTTCGGACGGATTCTTGAAATCCGCACATCAATCGAACGATCTTGACCGTCGTATTCGATGCCACGTAAACGCTCAAAAATATCTTCACGAGACAAGATGCGTCCGGCGTTGGATGCAAGCAACCACAACAGGTCGTATTCAGCACTGGTAAAATCAACCAGCTCACCATTTAAGGTCACTGAACGACCGCCATTATCAATCACCAGATCGTCAAACTCAATGCGCTGTGCCACTTCATCTTCAGGAGTTTTGTCGGTGCGACGTAATAATGCACGAATCCGCGCCAACAACACACGAGGTTGCACTGGCTTGGCGACATAGTCATCCGCACCCATTTCTAGACCCAATACCTGATCCATATCTTCAGTACGTGCGGTCAACATCAAAATCGGTTGGTGATAATGTGGGCGGACTTCGCGACAAACGGTTAAACCGTCAGCACCCGGTAGCATCACATCGAGAACCACGAGGTCTGGCTGCTCACTAATGATGCGACGAATCGCACGATTACCATCAGGTTCAACCCCAACTTCTAAGCCGTTTCGTATTAAATATTCTTGTGTTAAGCGTGCCAAACGTTCGTCATCTTCCACAATGAGAATCTTTGGTAACTTTTCTTCTTTACTCATCTATATGCCCCTACGCTCAATTTTCTCGTCTGTTTATAAACCTAACAGATATAAGACTTTATAATTTGCAATATACACACGTTTACATTGTAAACAAGACCTCATTCACCAAACTGCTACATGAGCGTATTAATTTGTTATAGTTTTATTAACCATTGAATTGCTTAAGTTTTTATGAAGAAAGCCACACAGAATTTTTAAACAATCATTTTTGTTCGTTTTTAACACAAGATATTTCATTGTATAGATTATGAGTGATCAAATTGGGCTTTTTCGACTTATCCACACAGTTATCTATACGGGTTCAAAGCAGACTTTGTTATGCTATGCCTTATCACATAAGACCTCGCTGATGCTGGCGAATTGATGCAATTAACCATTAAAATTCGTTTGAAGTTTTGATAAAAATTTTTATAAAAATGTCAATATTGATCTACGTCCAAAATTACCGTATCTTGTGTCCAAAACCAAATTAAACCACTAAGTCTTGTGTTTTATCCTCAAATATCGTGACGTAAAAACGTTCGATTCAAATGGCCATGAAACATAGAAATGACGCCAATGGAGCGAAGCTGACAATGAGCGCAATTACAACCCCTGGTCAACTACATGTGATTAAACGCACGGGTGACGTTGCCGCATTTGATGCAGATAAAATATCTGTAGCAATAGGTAAGGC
>JASLJB010000072.1 GCA_030152605.1 Acinetobacter sp.
CCATCGACAGTTGGCTGATCTGGAACCTGACCCAAGGTGCAGAACATGTGATCGAAGTCAGTAATGCTTCACGTACCATGTTGATGAATCTAAAAACCAAAACTTGGGATGAGGAACTGCTGGCACTGTTTGATATTCCGCGTTCGGTGCTGCCAAAAATCATCGCCTCAGATCAGCATGTGGCTGATACTGCACCGGGTCTATTGGGGGCGACGATTCCCATCACTGGGATTTTGGGGGATCAACAGGCAGCGCTGTTTGGACAGTCATGCTTTGAAGTCGGCACCGCCAAAAACACCTATGGTACGGGTTGCTTTATGTTGTTCAACACCGGTGAAGAAGTACAGTACAGCCATAACCAACTGCTGAGTACGCTGGCATGGCAATGCCAACAGCAGCAACGTTATGCGCTCGAAGGCAGTGTATTTATGGCCGGTGCCATCGTGCAGTGGTTGCGTGATGGATTGGGGATTATTCAACACAGTGCCGAAGTGGAAAAACTGGCCTGTCAGGTCAGCAGTAGCGAGGGCGTGGTGTTGGTGCCAGCATTTACCGGCTTGGGTGCGCCGCATTGGGATAGCGAGGCACGTGCCCTACTCTGCGGCATGTCGCGGGGCACGCACAAAGCCCATATTGCACGTGCTGCACTTGAGGCGATCGCCTTTCAAGTCTCTGATGTCTTAACTGCGATGCAATCTGATATTTCCCGTCCCTTGCAACAACTGCGCGTTGATGGCGGTGCCAGTCAAAATGATATGTTGATGCAGTTTCAGGCCGATATTCTCAATGTCCCAGTGCTACGTCCCAAGCTTCTAGAATCCACCGCTTGGGGGGCAGCAGCCATGGCTGGATTGAGTGCAGGGGTATTTTCCAGCTTGGCAGATATCAGCCAATCATGGCAACTCGATCGCGCCTTTGAACCGCAAATGAGCAGCGACCAACGCCAAGCACGACTCAGCCAATGGGCAGCAGCATTAAAAAGAGCCAGATCCGAATCTCTCTAAGATCCAGATCTGGCTCAGTTTAAACTTTGCAATTTCAACTTTGCATTTTCAGCGTTGCAAGCTTAGCGTCAGTGCATCTGATCCAAACCAACCTGACGCTTCGGTCTAGGACATAGCCAGATCAACAGCCCGGCCAATAAAAACATCAGCGCAAAGATCATAAACACATGGTTGACGGATAGGGTTAATGCCTCTTTGTCGACCATTCTCGAAATCGCAGCCAATGCGGTTTCAGGGCTCATACCGGTCGCGACCAGTGTGTTTTGGCTGTCTTGGATATGCATGCTCGACACCATTTCACTGCGCGCCAATTTGGCATGATCATCCCACATGGTCACCGCGACCGAAGCCCCGATTGCGCCTGCCATGGTACGCAAGAAGTTCATCAAGCCCGCCGCCGAGGCAATCTCCTCGGGACGGACTGAAGCCAAGGCCATATTGGTCAAGGGGATAAAGAAAAATGGCACGGCGAAACCTTGGATGATTTGCGGCCATGCCAGCGCCATAAAGTCTGCATCCGTGGTCCAGAAGGCCCGCATCAGCGTCACTCCTGCCAATACCAGCAAACCAAAACAGGCCAACGCGCGTTGATCATATTTGGTACTCAACTTGGCCACGATCGGTGACATGGTCAAACTACCAAAACCCATAGTCGCAGTCAGATAACCCGCCCATGTGGCGGTGTAACCCAAGTTGATTTGCAGCCACTGTGGGATCAACACGATACTGCCAAAGAACGCGCCAAAGGCAATCGCCAATGAAAATGTCGCCACGCTAAATCCACCGTAACGAAATATCTTAATGTCCACGATCGGATGTTGTTCGGTGTATTCCCAGATGATAAACACCACAAAACCAATCACCGCGATCAAGGACAGTGTCACAATCAAGGAACTGTTAAACCAGTCATGATCATGGCCCAAGTCCAGCACCAGTTGCAGTGCGCCAATCCAGAGGATCAGCAAGGCCAGACCAATACTGTCGATCTTTAAGCGTTCAATCTTGGTTTCGGCAGGTTTGAGCAAGCGTAGTGCCGCGATGGCACAGAAGATCCCGACCGGAATATTGATAAAGAATATCCAATGCCAAGACAGATTATCACTGATCGCGCCGCCTAAGATCGGCCCCAAGATCGGACCAATCACCGTGGTCATGGCCCAGATTCCCATGGCTTGAGCATGTTTCTCCGGTGGAAAGATCCGCATCAACAGGGTTTGGCTGAGTGGCATGATCGGCCCACCAAACAAACCCTGCCCGATCCGACAGATCACCAACATGGTCAAACTCGAAGACAGACCACAGAGAATAGAAAATAGCGTAAAGCCGATCAGACAGGTTCCAAACACTCGCACGGCACCGAAGCGTGAAGCCAACCAACCGGTCAGCGGTACGCAGATGGCTTCGGCAACGGCATAGGAGGTGATCACCCAAGTGCCTTGCGAACTCGACACCGCCAGACTACCGGTAATATGCGGCACAGAAACATTGGCAATGGTCATGTCCAGCACCACCATAAAGTTTGCCAAGGCCAGGATAAATGCCGCCAGCACCAGTTTGCCGCCTTTTAAGTCGCCATAAATCGCTGAATTATTCATAGGCGCTTACTTCGTAGAGCTATGGTTCAACGCCTGATTCGAAGGCAGATGATTCAAAGATGAACCCTGTGTCGCCAAGTCTTTTGCAGTTGAGTCTTTTACAGTTGAGCCATTTGAAGATAGATCAATCGTGGCATCCATCGATAGACCGACCCGCAGTGGATGCTGCTGTAATTGTTTAGGATCAAGTTGAATGCGTACTGGCAAACGCTGTACCACTTTGATCCAATTTCCGGTCGCGTTCTGTGCAGGAATCAAGGCAAATGCCGCGCCCGTACCGCCAGAGAACCCCACGACTGTGCCGTGGTATTCGACACTTTTACCATACAGATCAGAGGTCAATGTTGCGCTTTGGCCGACACGGACTTTTTCTAACTGGCTTTCTTTAAAGTTGGCATCCACATACATATCCGTGATCGGCACGATCAGCATCATCGCGGCACCGGGTGCAACACGCTGTCCAATTTGAATATTGCGGTTGGTCACCACACCATCAAAGGGCGCGCGAATCTCAGTACGTTGCAACTCTAGTTTGGCCTGATCAACTTTGGCCTGCGCCACCAACACATCCGGTGCAGTCGATTGATCCGCACCTTTGATCAAGGCTTGATTGGCCTCCAAGTTACTTTGTGCAGCTTGGCGTTTCGACTGTGCTTGGGTCAGTCCAGCTTTGGCCACATCCAGATTGGCTTTGGCAGTATTCAAGGCACTTTTAGCGGTTGCTAACTCTTCTTTGGAAATCGCCCCAGAACGATCCAACTGAATACGTCGCTTCAATTCATCTTGCATGCGCTCAACATTGACTTGGGCTTGGGCGACCTGTGCTTTGGCACTTTGAATATCATCTTCGCTGGCCAAGACTTGTGAGCTCAGCGCATCACTGTTGGCAAAACTTTGGCTGTATTGACGTTTGGCTTTGGCCAACTCGGCTTCGGCTTGGGCCAAGGCGATACGCGCATCATCTTGGTCGATCAGCACCAAGACATCACCTTTTTTAACTTGTTGGGTATCGCTCACTTTCACCGCCGCCACCTGACCTGTGACCATCGAGCTGATCTGTGCCGTCTCGGCGCCGACATAGGCATTATCAGTATTGACTGATTGTGCAAAAGCAAAGCGCCAGATCAAATAAATCGCAGCGCCAATAAGTATGATGAGTGCCACCATGCTGAGGTATTTTTTTCTTTTCTGTTGCATGTGGGCTGATGGGTCAGTTGATGTTTGGGGGGCTTGCTGTGGTTGATCGTCTGTCATCGCAGAGTCCTAGTCTAGATCGACATGACATATATTCACGATGGCCCAACGGCCGTCGCCCTCCCCTGAGCGCCTGCTCATCGGGGACGAAACGGATGGATTATGATGGCTGATGTGAATGATATGTTTTAGTCATTATTTTTACTGTTTGTGCGGACTGAGTTTACATTTAAAATCACCATATGAGAATTAAAATGTAAGTTTTCGCTTTATTGTTGATTTCACTTTTTAAAATAAAATTGTTTATTGGCCCGCAGCAATGCAAATATTCGCATCACACTTTGGTCTATTGAACGTGAGTCCATCCTTCCACAAAAAAGCCCACAAAACAAGTTCGTGGGCCTTTGGGTCCCGCAATCCACGACGACTGGCATGGATGAGGTCGTGGACACTGATGTATTCAAACATGAATCGCGCGCTCAGCATCAAGAGCATGAAGACTTAAAACACGAATAAGATGTCAGCTGTCAAATGGATACGATCCACTTAATAGGCATAGGACGCAATCGCGGTGGCGATGGCTTTGCCTTCATCATTGACCATGGTCATACGCATGGTACAGCCTTTGCGGCCGAGTCGTAGGGTTTCCGCCTTGGCGATAAAGTGTGCGCCACGACCGGGAGATAAATAGTCAACCCGCATATCCACTGTCGCCAAACGAGAAACTTTTTTCAGGGTTTCAGGGATCGCATCTGGGGTGGCGCGTTGGTACAACTCTGCCATGGCCACGATGCCGCCGATACTGTCCAACAAGGTGGCTGCCACGCCGCCATGCAGAATTTGAAAAGCAACATTGCCGATCAGATAAGGCTGCATCTCGATATAGCCTTCGATTTCACCATCTACCACACGCATTTGCATCGCATTATGGGAGAAATAAGGCGAGGCGTTAAAGGCTTGGGTCAGTTGTTTGAGTACCACATCTAAATTGGCTTTTGTGCCGAGATGAAGATTTCCAGTCCATTTCTTTTCCGATTCGCTCATAAAAAACTCAAGTTTGTGATTTTGTGAAAAAACAATGGGCTTTTTCACAAAAAAATGATTTAGGGGGCTACAATATTGGCCAGTTTAAATACCGAACATCGAGATTGTTATGACTTATACGTTTAATCGTCCTGCATTTCCAGCCACTCGTATGCGTCGTATTCGTAAGAATGACCAACTCCGAGCGATGGTGCGTGAAACGCATCTGACGACTGATCATCTTATCTATCCTGTGTTTGTTTTGCCTGGGCAAAACCAAGCACAAGATGTTCCAAGCATGCCCAATGTACAGCGTTTATCCGCAGATTTATTACTCAAAAAAGCGGAAACATTAATGCAATTGGGCGTATCTAAACTGGCTTTATTTCCAGTGACGCCGCAAGAGGACAAGAGTTTAACAGCTGAAGCCGCTTGGCGCCGCGACGGACTGGTTCAAAATACCCTAAGATTGTTAAAAAAAGAATTACCTGAAATGGTGCTCATCACCGATGGTGCACTCGATCCCTATACCACGCATGGTCAAGACGGCATCTTGGATGATCAAGCCTATGTGCTGAATGACGAAACCGTGAGCTGCCTGATCCAACAAGCTTTGAGTCATGCCGAAGCCGGTGCCGATGTATTTGCGCCGAGTGATATGATGGATGGTCGCGTGGGTGCGGTACGTCAAGCACTTGAAGCCAATGGCTTTATCGACACCAGCATCATGGCCTACTCAGCCAAATATGCCTCTAGCTTTTATGGCCCCTTCCGTGATGCAGTTGGTTCAGCCAGCAACCTCAAAGGTGCCAACAAATATACGTATCAAATGGATGTCGGCAATCGCGCTGAAGCCCTCCATGAAATTGCACTGGATATTCAAGAAGGTGCAGATATGGTCATCGTCAAACCGGGCATGCCTTATCTAGATGTGGTGCGTGAAGTCAAAGACACCTTCGGCGTACCGACCTTCGTTTATCAAGTCAGTGGCGAGTATGCGATGTTGGCGGCGGCGATCCAAAATGGTTGGTTGTCCGAAGATGTGATCCTTGAGTCATTGATGTGTTTCCGCCGTGCCGGTGCAGATGGGATCTGGACCTACTATGCCGAAGAAGCAGCACGCAAACTGAAAGACATGTCATAACAGCATGTCCAAATAACACGTCTTAAAAGCATGTCCTAAAACTTGTCATCACTATTTGTCCTAAAAGCATGTTTTAAAAACATGTCTTAAAAAAACATGCCAGAAACCGTGGCTAAGTTGCTGACCATCACAGTCATACCACTCGGTCATGACTGTGATTTAAGTCTCCCATTTTCAAACCATTGAGTGCATCATGCATATCGCCATCATTGGAGCAGGCGTCAGCGGTCTGCTCACTGCTCTAGAGCTACTGCAACACGGCTGCTCTGTCAGCATTTTTGATCAACAGCACCCAGGCCAAGCCGCTTCATGGGCAGGTGGTGGTATCCTTTCGCCGATGTATCCGTGGCGCTATGCCCCCGCGGTCAATCAATTGGCACAGTTCGGTAAAGACTTTTATCAAGCCTGGAATCAGCAACTCGCGCCTGAAACTGGCATCGACTTTCAAATCCATGACAGCGGCATGCTGATCTTTGATCAGGCCGACTTCGATCAGGGACTGGTCTATCGCGCGCGTTTCCAAGAGCCGATGCAACGCTGTGAATATGTGGCACAGACTCGCTTACAGCGCCTCAATCCGCGCCTATCCAGCCAGCTCGATCAAGCAATTTATTTTCCTGAACTGTCCAACATCCGCAATCCACGCTTACTCCAGTCCATCATCGCGTATTTACAACAGCATCCGCGAGCGCAGTTGCATCAACAGCAGCGTATTGTGCAGTTACATGGCACAGCAGACCGGATCAGCGCGATCAGTACTGCCGAGGGGCAGCATTTTGAAGCGGATCAGTTTGTGATCGCCAGTGGCGCGTGGTCGGCGCAATGGGCAGATCAGCTTGACCTGAGTATTCCAGTACAGCCGATACAGGGCCAAATGCTGTTATTCAAAACCCCGCCGAATTGGCTCCCGACCATGTGTATGAATCAGGTCATGTATTTGATTCCACGTCGTGATGGGCATATCGTCTGTGGTTCGAGTGTGCGGCAGTGTGGTTTTGATACCACGCCGGATGCCAGTGTCAGTCGCGATATTCGAGCAGCAGCGCTAAATATGGTGCCGGAGTTGGCACAGTTCCCGATCGTACAGCAATGGGCTGGCTTACGTCCCGGGTCACCCGATGGCGTGCCCTATATCGGGCAGATGCCACAACATCAAAACCTCTGGGCCAATTTCGGCCACTATCGCAATGGTCTTTGCATGGGTCCTGCTGCTGCGCGCCTACTGCGGCAGTTGATGCTTAAGCAAGACCACTTGGTCGATCCACGCCCATATAGCACCGCTCGCCTCAGTCAAAATTTTGCTGCGGTGGGTTGATTTCAGCAAGCCCTCAGGCGCATGATAAAACGATTGCATGGCTACAGATCACAACAACAAAACAAGTCGCTTAGAACAACTTGAAACCCTCAATAACAAGTCCAAGAGGAAGCCTCATATGCGCGAGTTCAATCGAGTTTTGCTGTTCAGCATCAGCAGTACTTTACTGTTGAGTGCGAGTCCTGCCTTGAGTGAGGCAAACCTGTCTAGGAGCACGGCACTGAGTCGCTATGACAATGAAATTGATATCTTTCATCCAATACATGGACGCAGTGGCATGGTGGCTACGGAACAGCATCTTGCAAGCCAAGTCGGGATCGAGATCCTCAAACGGGGTGGCAATGCTGTCGATGCCGCCGTCGCGGTTGGCTTTGCCTTGGCGGTGGTGTTACCCAATGCGGGTAATATCGGCGGTGGCGGTTTTTTACTGTTACACGATGCCAAGACTGGCCAAAACATTGCACTGGACTTTCGTGAAGTTGCACCACAAAAAGCCAGCCGCGATATGTATTTAGATGACAAAGCTCAGGTGATTAAAGACCAATCTTTATATAGCCACCAAGCCATCGCTGTCCCCGGTACAGTTGCTGGGCTGGAACATGCCTTAAAAAAATGGGGCAGTCTTCACTTGGCTGAGGTGATGGCACCTGCGATTCAACTTGCAGATCAAGGCTTTATCATCAGCCCGGTTCTGGCCAGAGTCATTGATGAGGAAAAAGATAATTTATCTAAATGGCCGAGTAGCCAACAGATCTTTTTTAAAGGCAATCAACCGCTCCAAGCCGGACAACGTTTAATACAAAAGGATTTGGCGCAGTCTTTGCGACTGATCGCAACACAAGGAGCACGCGCGTTTTATCACGGTGAAATTGGCGACAAAATTATTGCACAAATCCAGCAACATCAAGGTCTGATGCAAAAACAAGATCTGGAAAATTATCAAGTGATTGAACGCAAGCCCATCCGCGGCACTTATCGTGGCTTTGAGATCGTGAGCATGCCACCGCCAAGCTCAGGTGGTGTGCATATTATTCAAATGCTCAACATCTTAGAACACTACCCATTAGGCCGTTGGGGTGCGAACAGCGCGCAAAGCATCCACTATCTCAGCGAAAGTATGAAACTGGCCTATGCCGATCGTTCCAAGTACTTGGGTGATCCTGATTTTTTCAAAGTCCCGGTGCAGGGTTTGACCTCAAAAAAATATGCTGCCAGCTTGGCACAGCTGATCTCAGCTGATATGGCGACGCCTGCCAGTACAATCGCGCCCAACAATCCACTGCCCTTTGAGCACGATCAGACCACGCACTATTCCGTGATCGATCAAAAAGGCAATGCGGTCGCGGTGACCTATACCCTGAATATGGATTTTGGAACGGGCATCGTCGCAACAGGCACAGGTATTTTACTCAACAATGAAATGGATGATTTTTCCGCTAAAGTTGGCGTACCGAATGCTTTTGGACTGATTGGCAATCAAGCCAACGCCATCGCTGCGAATAAACGTCCACTGTCCTCGATGACCCCAACCATGGTGATGAAAGATCAGCGCCCTTGGTTAATTACCGGGAGTCCGGGCGGCTCTCGGATTATCAGCACCGTGCTACAAACCATCATCAACTCAATTGACTTTGAAATGAATCCGGCCGAAGCCGCAGCCACACCGCGCATACACCATCAATGGCAGCCAGATGAGCTATGGATTGAAAAAGGTATCAGCGCAGATAGCATTGCGATCTTGAAACAACGCGGTCATCAGGTACAACAAAAATCCAGCATGGGCAAGACCCAAACCATACAGGTGATCAATGGACAATATTATGGTTATTCAGATCCCCGCAACCCTGATGGTGCAACGCTCGGCTATTGAACAGTATTGCTCCAACAGCATTGATCTATCTCACAGCGACAGCGCTGATCACACAGCGCTGTTTCATCAGCGGCCGCTCAACCGAGTCAGCTTATATATGCCCAAACATCTTCTGTGCCATGCGCTGTGCTTGTTTGCCATAAAACCAATAGGTAATCAGGAACAAAGGGATCGCGATCAGTAGCGCCATCACCAAGATCAGGATCAGGAATTGGCTATTTTGCAGATAGGTCAGCATATTGGTCCAGATTTGTGGGTCATCTTGTGCGAAAAGTGCCACGCTTCCCACGATCCCAATGGCATTAAATATCCAGAAAATCAGTAAATAGCCCACGGCAAAGTAGCGTTTTTCTTGCAGCGTTGGCGCACGGCGTTGCTGTTTTAAAAAGATAAACAGTACGCTAATCATGGCACCGAGATACGGCAGTGCAGTTAAGGCAGCAGCCAGTTGATTGGGAATCAAAGCTGCGACCACACCAATGATCATGGTGTAGATTAAACACAGTAAAAAAAAGTAGAGATAGTATTTACTTAGCGCAAGCATAGCCGCTGTCCTATAGGCAGATGAGCTCATTATAGAAAATATTCAAACTTTTTTAAAATTATTGTCAACCAATCTTAAAGTCGTGTCGTTATAAGGGTATAAGGTCAGCAGCAACCGTTCTTATTTGCACTGGCATCCGCGAATAACTTCGGTGACCTTTCTCTTTTTTACACGAACTTAGAAGTAAAAAACCACCTCTGCTTCACTGTTGTTTTAAGGATCAGTCCATTTAACCAACGAAGCACTTTGGCCGACGATTTTCTCATCACTCGAATCGTCGGCTTTTATTTGCCTGTGTTTTGGCTTCCCTTATGCATAGATGAGCTGAGAGTACACTCAGCCCTGTCGTTTCGGCAGTATCTAAGCAACTTAAATCCAAGCTGATTTAAATCAAAAAAACCATTCAATTCAAAGCCTCAAACCCTGCTTAAAAAAAACTCACAATTAATTCTTGCTAAATATAGTGTCCTTGTGACACTATATTTTCTATTGGCGATACGCCACTATAGAGAGCATCGATATGCCGATCCAAATTAAAACAACATCCGCACAAGACTGCCCCATTGTATTCACTCAATTTTCAGGCGGCGAACGTCATGTTCAAATCCCCGCAGAAAGCCTGCTCAAACTTCCCAAGCACATTCGCATCGAAGCATTGATTCACAACAGTGCTGATTTGATGGACTATTTATTACTTGAAAATGTCTTGCTGGAACACGGCTGTGTGATCGATCTGGTCATGCCCTATCTGCCTTATGCCCGCCAAGATCGCCGCTGTGCAAGCGGTCAAGCCTTCTCTCTGGATCTGATGACACGCATGCTGAATCTGAATCCCGCAACAGCCGCGCAACGCCGCAGATTGACGGTCTGGGATGTGCATAGCGAGGTCAGTGAAGTATTGCTCCAGCAACAGACTCAGTTTCAGCAGATCATCAATCGCTCTCCTGCCGAGATCATCGCCCAAAGCCCGGCATTGACTGATATTTTGACTGACGATCACACAGTGCTGATCTGCCCGGATGCCGGTGCAGTGCCACGTAGCCAAGCCATTGCCAAGGTCTTTAACACATTGCGTCGCCGCGATCTCGAGATCATCTATGCTGAAAAAAAACGTGATCCGCAAAGCGGCAAGATCATCCGGACTCAGGTACATGCCACAGACCTGAATGGCAAAACTGCGGTGATTTGCGATGACATCTGTGATGGTGGTGCAACCTTTTTGGCCATCGCCGAACAACTCAAACAGCTCAACTGCGCCCAGATCGTACTCTATGTCACACATGGGATTTTTAGCCGTGGGCTTGACGTGTTTGATGGGCTGATCGATCAGATCTTTTGCAGCAATAGCTTTGCTCAAGCACAGCTTCCCAAGCGACAAATCGATCCACAGACCACATCACAAACCACACTGCAAGCTAGGCAACAAACCACCCCACAAAGCCAAGCACGGGCCAAGCTCCATATCATTCAGGTTCAGGATCAGCAAGATATTCAAGCTCAGCATGCTCAAGCGAGCGCATCTCACCTTTGAGTTTTAAATGAAAACAACGACGCCGCGCTACGGCACACAATAATATTGGAGTTTCCACAATGAGTATTCAAATCAATCCATTACACGCGATCGACTTTTATAAAGCGGATCACAGACGTCAGTATCCGGCGGGCACAGAGTATGTATATGCCAACTTCACCCCACGCAGTTCGCGCTTGGCGAAAATGCTGCCTGACTTTGATGACAAACTGGTGTTCTTTGGCCTACAAGGATTTATTCAACATTTTTTGATCGATACTTGGAACCAAGGTTTTTTCCAACAAGACAAGCATCGGGTGCTCGCGACCTATAAACGCCGTATGGATTTGGCGCTCGGTACAGATGCGATTCCGGTCGAGCATATTGCTGCACTACATGACTTGGGCTATCTCCCACTCAAGATCAAAGCCCTCGAAGAAGGCAGTCGGGTCAATATGCGGGTGCCGGTCTTGACGGTCATCAATACCTTGCCTGAGTTTTTTTGGCTTACCAACTATATCGAAACCGTGCTCAGTGCAGAACTGTGGAAATCCTGTACCACGGCGAGTATCGCCTATGAATACAAGCGCTTGCTGACGCAGTATGCACATAAGACTGGCGCAGACTTAGACTTTGTCGAACTACAGGCGCATGACTTTAGCAGCCGTGGCATGAGTGGCATCTATGATGCAGCCCAAGCCAGCGCCGGCCACTTATGTAGTTTTATCGGAACCGATGCCGTATTGGCGATTGATTATATGGAACACTATTACCATGCTGAAGGGGTGATTGGCGTGTCTGTCCCAGCCACCGAACATAGCGTGATGTGTATGGGTAGTGAAGCGTCCGAACTGGAAACCTTTAGACGTTTGATCTGCGAACTTTATCCGACAGGTGTGGTGAGCATTGTTTCAGATACTTGGGACTTCTGGCGTGTCATCACCGAGTTTAGTCTGGCGCTAAAAACTGAAATCTTAAACCGCACACCGAATGCGCTCGGTCTGGCCAAAGTGGTGTTTCGTCCCGACTCAGGTGATCCGGTGAAAATCATTTGTGGCGATCCCGATGCCGAAGTCGGCAGCCCCGCTTATAAAGGTGCAGTGGAATGCCTATGGGAGATCTTTGGCGGCAGCAGCACCCCTCAGGGCTATCGGGTATTAAATCAACGCGTTGGGCTGATATATGGCGACTCGATCACCCTACAACGCGCCCAAGCCATCTTGGTAGGACTTGAGGCCAAAGGCTTTGCCTCCAACAATCTTGTGTTTGGGATCGGCAGTTATACCTACAACTACCTGACCCGTGACAGCTTTGGTTTTGCAGTCAAAGCCACTTGGGGACAGGTCAATGGTGTGGGACGTGAGCTATTCAAAGACCCCTTAACCGACTCGGGCACCAAACGTTCCGCCAAAGGCTTACTCAGAGTGGAACACAGCCCAGATGGCTTTGAATTGTTTGACCAACAAAGCCCTGACCAAGAACAACACGGCGCACTCCAGACCGTGTTTGAAAATGGTCAGCTGTTACGCCGCTGCGACTTAGCGCAGATTCGGCATAGATTGGCGCAATCGCTGCGTAACGCAAGCAGCAATTGATTGCTCATCAGGCATTGAGATCGTTACAATCCCAGTAACGATCCTCGATCGCATTTTTACAGTGAGTCTTTGCAGTGAATCTTAGCGCGGAACAAGCTTATCTTGCCCAGTACCAAAGTCATCAATACCCGACCCCGCTGTTGACCGTGGATATGGCGATATTCTCGGTACAGTCTGGACAGTTGCATGTATTGTTGATTCAGCGGTCTAACTTTCCCGCCAAAGGTCAATGGGCCTTGCCGGGCGGCTTTGTCAATCTCAAGCAAGATCACGATTTACTCGCATCGGCACGGCGTAAGCTTCTGGAAAAAACCGCAATTGCATCGCCCTATCTCGAACAAGTCGCCAGTATCGGCAATGCCACACGCGATCCCCGTGGTTGGTCGGTCACGGTGTTGTATTTCGCCCTACTGGACCAGCAGTTGTTACAACAGGATTCGCATCAGCAGACTGAACAGCACCAATGGCTACCGATCGAACAGGCCCGAACCATGTCACTGGCCTTTGATCATCAGCAGTTACTTGAGCAAGCCTTTGAACGACTACAAAGCCGCACCCGTTATACAGCTTTGCCCATCAGCCTGATGCCTGAACTGTTTACCCTGACCGAGTTACAACAGGTCTATGAGATTATCCTCGGACAGCGGCTGGAGAAAAAATCCTTCCGCCGCCGTATGACCGATGCTGGCGTGGTGCTGGAAACCGAGCACTCCAAGATCGCAGGCAAACGTCCGGCTCAACTCTACCGCTATGCCTTAGCGGATTATGATTTTCATTTTCCACGAATTTTGGAATATCCCAAAGACAGCAGCAATTAAGTCCTGACCTTGCGCCAGCATCCGTTCAGCCCCCAAGCTCAACGCCAGTTTCAACGTGGCTCAAGTCCGTAATCGCTGCAAAGAAGAATTAAAATAATGAATCTTTTCAGCGATATCCGTCCTATCTTTTGGTCTAGTGCGCTGTCTACGCATAGAAATTATGCTAACGTATTCTTTTGGGCTCAACACACTGCGATAGATTCATGACCGTACGCATATTTCACACCTCAGACTGGCATTTGGGGCAGTATTTTTATCATCATTCACGTCAGCATGAACATGAACAGTTTTTAGTCTGGTTATTGGATCAAATCGAACAACGCCAACCACATGCCTTACTCATCGCCGGGGATGTGTTTGATGTGATCAACCCTGCCTCGCAAGCACAAAAACAACTCTATCAATTCTTGGCTGATGCGCATCAACGTGCGCCGCAGATGCAAACCCTGATGATCGCAGGCAATCATGACTCTGGCTATCGCATCGAACAAGTCGAACCATTATTAGAAAAATATCGTGCCAAAGCCGTCGGTGTGATTCATCGCGATGCGCAGCAACAACTTGATCTGGATCGCCTGTTGGTGCCGATCTATGCCTCGGCAGATGAACATGAAGACAATATCGTGGCCTGGTGTTTGGCCCTGCCTTTCTTGCGTCCTGCCGAGATCACCGGTCATCATGAACAGACCCAAGACAGTAGCTCCGCGATTGCCTATATCCACCAACGCCTGATTGCACTGGCCCAAGCGCGCAAAACAGCAGATCAAGCCCTGATTTTGATGTCACACGCGCATATGCAGGGCGGTGAAACCTCTGACTCTGAACGGCCGATTATTATTGGCAATGAAGAAGCCCTCTCCACGGCACTGTTTGACGAGGTCATCGATTATGTGGCACTCGGACATTTGCATAAACCGCAAAAAGTCCAGCATGCGCATATTCGTTATAGTGGCTCGCCGATTCCGCTGTCCTTTAGTGAAATCAACTACAAACATCAAGTGCTCGAAGTCACGATTGATCCGCGTCAAAGCGCTGAATCACGACTCAAACTTGAAGTACTCCCGATCCCACGCAGTGTCGAGCTGTTTAAAATCAAAGGAGAATTGGCTGAAGTCTTCGAGCAACTCAAGGCCCTGCCTGAGGGAGAAATCGACCAGATCGATCAACGTCCCTATATCGATATCGAATATCACACCCTAACCCCACCGCCACCGAATTTACGTCAACAGTTTGAAGATGCGCTGCCTATGGATCGCTATCGTTTGGTGCGTATTTCTAGACAATACTTGGCCAATGAACATAGCCACGATGCACAGCACAGCATCAGTTTGGCACCGCCCACCCCAGAAAAACTCTTTCAACAACTGTGGGAAAAACAGGGCTATGCCAGCGATGATGCGGTCTTTGAAGACTTTATCAGCCTGGTACACGAAGCAGAAAAATCACTTGAAGAACAACAGAACATTTAAGGGGCAGCCATGAAAATTTTATCGATACGGCTGAAAAATCTCGCCTCCTTAGCCGGTGAGCATTTTATTGATTTTGAAAGTGATCCCTTGGCCAGTGCCGGATTGATCGCCATTGTCGGCAAAACCGGTGCCGGCAAATCCACCATCTTGGATGCCATGTGTCTCTCTCTGTTCAATAAGGTGCCGCGTCTAAAAGAAAGTGACGGCAAGCTAAAGGATGTTGATGGCTCGGAACTGGCCGTGAACTCGCCGATGACCGTGCTGCGTCGAGGTTGTGGGCATGGCTTTGCCGAACTGTGTTTCGTGGCGCCGGATCAAAAACGCTATCTAGCACGTTGGGAAATTAAACGCGCCCGCGAAAACCCAACTGGTAAATTGCAAAATGTACAGCGCTCACTGAAATGTCTCACCGATAGCATTGTGGTGGCTGATAAACTCAAAGCCGTAGATGAACAAGTTAAGCTGATCACGCAACTCAGTTTCGATCAATTTACCCGCGCGGTATTATTGGCACAATCTGAAGTCACAGCATTTTTAAAAGCACGTGATAATGAACGCGGTGAATTGCTAGAATATCTGACCAACTCGGTGATTTTTGGGAAAATTGGTGAGTTGGCCTATCGCAAAACCGCCGACATCGCCAAACAACGTAAGCAACTCGAAGATGTACTCGGTCATATCGAAATCTTAACTGCAGATGAAATCGAGCAACTCAGTCAAGCCTTGGCCAGCTCCAATCAAGCGGTTAAAGATCTCAGCCTTGAGCAGAAAAAACTCGAACAGCAACAACAATGGTTTCAGCGGCAGCAGAAATTACACACTGAACTCGACAGTAAGCAACAGGTTTTGCTGCAACAACAGCAGGCCGATCAACACCGTCAAGCACACAAACAGCAACTCGCGCAACTCGATCTATGTGCCAGTATCCGCCCCGTCCTGCTGCAAAAACAACAACAGTTTAAGCAACAAAAACAGCTCGCACCACAACTCGATCAAGCACAGCAGAGTTTTGCACAATTACAGCAACAGTTTGAGCAGCAACAAAACAGCTTTGTGCAGGCCGAACAACAACTGACCCAATCTCAAGACTTTGAGCAAAAGTATCAGCCCCAACTCAGACAACTGCGCCAATGTATCGACAAACGTGAACTGATCAAAACCCAATTTAAAAATGCTCAGCGACAGCAGACCGAGTTACAGCAGCAACAACAGCCCTTGGTTACGCAGCAGCAGCGCCTGCATGCTGAGCAGCACACGCTTGAACAACAACAGTTGCAACTGAGCCAACAGTTGCAGCACAGCCAACAGTTTCAGGGCTTGGACGCTGGACTCGATGCACATATCCAACAATTGCAGCAGTTTATCCCTGCTTATCGCAAAATCGAGCAGACCTTGGGCGATCTCAGTCATGCCGAACAACAGCTTCAACAACAGCAACAGCGCTTAGCGCAGCTAGAGCAGCAACACGGTTCACTGCAACAGCTTGAAGTCACACTCGAACAACAACGCCAGCAACGTGAAACACAGATTCAGTTACTGGGCCAATTGCAACGCATCGAACAGCAGTGCCAACACCTGCAAGCACGTGGTACTGAACTGAAAACATTACAGCAACAAGCTGAGCAGGATCAGCGCCAACAGGCGTTGCTCAGCACTCAGATCAGCGCAGCAGACAGCAGTTATCAGCAAGCCAAACAACAACGCATGCAACTGTTTGAAGTCTTGCAACAACAGCGTCTATTACATGCGGAAAATATCGAACATTTACGTGCCGATCTCAAAGCGGGTCAACCCTGTGTGGTCTGCGGTAGTCCAGAGCATCCCTATCGTGACAACAGTGAAGTGGTGTCGAAAGCCTTATTTGAACTGCAACAGCAACAACTGAATCAGGCTGAAATTGATGAGCAACAAGCCTTAACTCACTGGCAGACCCTACAACAACAGGCCAGCACCTGCAACGCAAGTTTAGCGCATACACAAAAGCACATTCAGTCCCTCAACGCCGATCTCGATCAATCACAACAGCATATCAAACAACAGTTACACGTCCCTGCTCTCGCACAGTACTTGCCCGCGCAGCAGACCGAGCTAAATCAGGAGCAACTCAGCAAGCAGATCCAGCAGGCAGAAACACAGTGCCAAGACCAGATCCAGCAGCTCGAACAACAGATTAAACACGCCAGCCAAGGCGCTAAAGATCTACAGCAGACTGCGCAGCAGCTGCAACAACAGCAGCACAACTTGGCGCAAGCCAAACAATTCTGCGCGCACATCCAACATATCTTGCAGCTCGCGCCTGCTTTAGCTGCTCAGCCACTGACGGCCCAAGCCGAGTCGATCTTGCAGACGCTGACGCAACGTGCACAGCAATTGAAACAGCAGCAACAGGCACGACAATCGCAACAACAATTAGAACAAGACCTCAACCGTTGTAATGTCAGTCTCGACAGTCTGCGACTGCAAATCACCGCACTAGAGAAAAATCTAACAGAGATTGAACAACAGGGACTCGAAAATACCGAACAGGCGCAGCAACAGATTCAACACATGACGACTTCGAGCCAACAAAAACCGCAAGATTGGTTGCAAGACTATGATGCTCGATTGCAACAGACCCAACAGCATTATCGCCAAAGCAAACTCAGTTTCGATACGCTCAACGTGCAGTATGAGCAGCACAAACAGGTCTTACAGCAGTTATCCAGCCAATCGCTGCATCATGCGCAAAACGTACAACAGGCCACGGCTGAGATTGAACACTGGCTCAAGCAACACCCTGAAGTTGAACTGACGAGCTTAGAGGCGCTGTTACTGATCAGCCATCAGGATGAACAGCATTTACGTCAAAGTCTCAAACAAGCAGAGCAAGCGCTGACCCAAGCCGATGCTGCCGTCAAAGCCGCACAACATCAGCTCGATGAGCATCAACAGCAACAACCTGAAATTGACTTGGAGACACTACAGCGCACACTGAGCAGCCACGAACAGCGGATGGCGGCACAGGTCGAGCAACGCGATCAGCTCAAACTCAAATTTGAGCTGCATCAGCAAAGCCTGTCTAAGCAACAGCAGTTTATGGATCAGATCTTGGAGATCCAACAACAAGAACATCGTTGGTCTAAGATTTCAGCCTTGATGGGGGATTCTAGTGGCAAGAAATTCCGTGATATTGCTCAGCAGTATCATCTTGATATTCTGATCGAATATGCCAACCAGCAACTCAGCTTGCTGTCGCAACGTTATACCTTGAAGCGCTTGGACAATTCCTTGAGCTTGGCCATCATCGACCATGATATGGATGGTGAAATGCGTTCGGTGTCGTCACTGTCCGGTGGAGAATCTTTCCTCACTGCCCTCGCCCTGTCTTTGGCGATCGCCAATATGGCCTCGGGTTCGATGAAGATCGAATCTTTATTTATCGATGAGGGTTTCGGGACATTGGATGCAGCGTCTTTACACATGGTGATGAATGCCTTGGATCAACTGCAAAGCCAAGGGCGTAAAGTCGTGCTGATCTCACATATTTCGGATATGCATGAACGAATTCCGGTGCAGATTCAGGTCAATCCACGTGGTGCCGGCGCCAGCAGTATCGAGATCGTGGGTTAGATGTCGTAGAGATGTAGTGATGTCGCAAGGTTTCAAGCTGCTTGCCATCTCAGGATGACAAGCAGTTGATATCTGAGGGTATTACTGATCACACGATGTTTATAAAGATATATTTATGAATCTGCTGGAAAAGCTTTAGGCTTTGGTGGTGGCGCATATTTAGAATCTGAGTTTTGTTCAGCTTCTGGTGCCTTCAGCACATAAATCGCAGTCCCGATAATCCCGGTATTGTCCTTCGAGCCATGATCACTATTGGCTGCATAGGCATCATCAGGTCGGCTAAAGGTAAAGGATGCCACGGCGCTGTCACTTTTGCGGAAGCCTTCAATGTTTAAAGTACTATACGGATTCAGGACATAACCGCCTTTGCTACGCGATGCAGCTTGACCATCAAGCACATCCAAGCCATCGACACTGGCAACCACTTCATAGGTTTTGCCAGTATGGTTCTCGTAGCGCAATTGATAGCTTTGGCCTTGTTGACCCGCGAGATAATACTGATCATCTACACGATAAATCGGTAGATTTTTGCCATGATCATCGACCACGCTAAAGCTGACTTTACCCGCCAAGATCGAAATACGATTCACCGGACGACCTTGATAGTCCTTGTTGGCATAGCGCAACACTGACTCTGCGACCGGTTGGCTCGACTCACGTTTGAGATCGACTTGGGTCACATGTGAGCTGACTTCATCACCCCACTCGGTGCCTAAACGCTCACTGGATGCCACATCAGTATTGGCTTCATTGGCCGCTTCTGCAGCGGCGGACGGTGCCGCATTCTCCGAATAAGAAGGCGATTCGCTCTTCTTGCTACATGCCGCCAAAACCACCAAGCACAGCATACACAGCAATTGTTGGAATTTTTTCATTAATCTTATTCTCATCACTTCGACTTAAAAATAGTCAAACTATATCTTTGATTCTATGTTTTTAAAATATCTTTTTGATCTGTCTTTATTTTTATCATCACGTGGCTAAAGCGCTGAAGAATGCGATGTACACGCGAATGGCGTTAACTCAAAAAGATGAATCCTTGCCCTAAATACCAGCCAATTGATATTCCTTAACTCACTGGCATTCAGGCAAGAATAGATTTAAAGCCCCGACTTTAAACGATGTCCAAATAACGCCGTACCGATTCGCACCAATGTTGAACCTGCAGCGATCGCGGCATCCAGATCATCCGACATGCCCATGCTCAGGGTGTCCCAATCTTCAGGCTGTGCATGCTGCGCTTTGACTTGTGTAAATAAAGCCGCGGCATCGCTTAAGGCTTGGGTGTTGCCCGGCGCGGGGATCACCATCACGCCACGAAGTCGGAGCTGTGGCAATCGACTGATCTGCTCAACCAAGGCCGCCACCTCATCTACCTGACAACCATCTTTGCTGTCCTGAGCATCGATATTGACTTGTAGACAGATATTCAATGGCGCTAAATCGCTCGGTCGTTGTTGTGACAAGCGCTCGGCAATAATGAGGCGATCCACCCCATGTACCCAAGCAAACTTTTCAGCCAAATGCTTGGTCTTATTGCGCTGCACATGCCCGATAAAATGCCACTCAATCTCAAGCGCGCTCAAGTCGGCCATTTTATCCAGCGCTTCTTGTAAATAGTTTTCCCCAAATGCACGTTGGCCGGCTTGGTACATCTCGGCCACGGCTTGACTCGGATGCATTTTAGAAACCGCTAAAAGTTGCACACTAGATGCCGCTCTGCCCACCTGTTCACAAGCCTTGTGTATTGCGTTTAACACATCATGACGTGAGCGCTTTAAATCATTCATTGGGAGTATTCTCTTTTCAAAAATATACGCGTTAAATTCAATTCAATGATTGGTTAACTGAAATGAAAACCTTATCATTCTACAAAATTTTCAAACAAAAAAGGGCCACATTGAGGGCGATATGGATATTACAGAATTATTAACCTTTTCAGTCAATAATGGTGCATCAGACTTACATCTTTCCGCCGGATTAGCCCCGATGATTCGTGTCGATGGCGATATCCGGCGCATCAACCTCCCTGCACTACAGCATCAAGATGTACATCGTCTGATCTACGAGATCATGAATGATCAACAACGCCAACACTTTGAACAGCATCTTGAAACCGACTTCTCCTTTGAGCTGCCCAATGTGTCTCGTTTTCGGGTCAATGCTTTTCAACACAATCGCGGTGCAGGTGCGGTATTTCGAACCGTCCCCGCCCAGATATTGAGTATGCAGCAGTTGGGTCTAGCACCGATCTTTGCCGAGATCTGTAACTATCCGCGTGGCATGGTGTTGGTGACCGGTCCAACCGGCTCTGGGAAATCCACCACCTTGGCAGCCATGCTCGACCATATCAATAGCAGCCATTATGCACATATTCTGACCATTGAAGATCCGATTGAATTTGTACATCAGTCGAATAAATGCCTGATCAATCAACGTGAAGTACATCGCGATACCCACAGCTTCAACGCCGCTTTGCGTTCTGCGCTACGTGAAGATCCCGACATTATTCTGGTGGGTGAATTACGTGATCTAGAAACCATTCGGTTGGCGCTGACCGCTGCTGAAACCGGTCATTTGGTCTTTGCCACACTGCATACCACCTCTGCCGCCAAGACCATCGATCGCATCATCGATGTTTTTCCCGCAGAAGAAAAAGACATGGTCCGTACCATGCTTTCAGAGTCCTTACAGGCGGTGATCGCACAAGTGCTACTCAAGAAAAAACAAGGCGGTCGCGTGGCGGCACATGAAATCATGTTGAGTAATCCTGCGATTCGCAACCTGATCCGTGAAAACAAAGTCCCGCAAATGTACTCTGCGATCCAAACCGGTTCAGCACAGGGTATGACCACACTGGATCAGAGCTTAAAAAAACTCATCAGCCAAGGTCTGATCGAGGCGCATGTGGCGCGCAATGTCGCCAAACAACCTGACGCGTTTTAAACAGATATCAATTTAGGAATATAAATGGACTTTAACGATTTACTAAATTTAATGGTCGAACAAAAAGCCTCAGATTTATTTATCACCGCAGCCGCTCCCCCCTCGATGAAAATTCACGGCAGTATTCAAGCAATTGGCAAAACCCAGCTCACAGCCACGGTGGTGGGGCAATTGCTACATGCCATCATGAATGAAAAACAACAACAAGAATTTGCCAACACCCATGAATGCAACTTTGCCATCAGCAATCGTGATCACAGCGCACGCTTTCGGGTCAGTGCCTTTCAACAACGCGATGCCCCAGCCATGGTCCTGCGTCGCATTGAAACCAATATTCCCCATATCGACAAACTCGATCTGCCGCCAATCCTCAAGGAGATCAGCATGACCCAACGCGGGATCGTCCTCTTGGTTGGGGCAACAGGTTCCGGTAAATCCACCACCTTGGCCTCGATGATTGGTTACCGCAATCAAAACTCACAAGGTCATATTATTACCATCGAAGATCCGATCGAATTTATTCATGCGCATGCCGGCTGTATCGTGACCCAGCGTGAGGTCGGGATCGACACCGACTCCTTTGAAGTTGCGCTAAAGAATACCCTGAGACAAGCCCCCGATGTGATCTTAATCGGTGAAATTCGCAGTCGAGAAACCATGGATTATGCACTGGCCTTTGCAGAAACAGGTCACTTGGTCTTGGCCACGCTACATGCCAACAATGCCAATCAAGCCCTAGAGCGTATCGTGCATTTCTTTGAAACTGAACGCCATACACAGATCAACATGGCTTTGTCTTTAAATCTCAAAGCCGTGATCGCGCAACAACTGATTGCCTGTAGTGATGGGAAAAGTCGTTGTGCGGCGATTGAAATCATGATCAACAGCCCGCTGATCGCCGACATGATTCGAAAAGGAGAAGTTCATGAGATCAAAGCCTTGATGAAACGCTCTCGTGAAAATGGCATGCAGACCTTTGATCAGGCTTTATTTGATCTGTTTAAGGCTGGTAAAATTAGTCAGCAACAGGCCTTGCACCATGCCGACTCGCCCAACGATTTACGATTGCAAATCAAACTTTCAGCCTAATTTGGCTATAAAAGCAAAGGCTAAAATTAAAAAAGGGAGGCTTGAATCCATGCCTCCCATCTTTAATTTGTTGT
>JASLJB010000130.1 GCA_030152605.1 Acinetobacter sp.
TGCCAGAAGCACGGCAAGCTTGATAGCTGATACTGTCATCTTGGGGAAGTTGTGTTGGCATGCCGAAGGTCGTGATACCGACAAACCAGTTTTTTCGACGATGTTGTGGACGCATTGGACTTTGAAAAGTCCATTGAATACTGCCGCACCAACTGCGACTCCAGTGTTCAACTTGCTCACCTGTGGCATGCAAGAAGACGGATAAATAACCAGAACGGGTCGCTGTGGCCTCAATCTGTTGTAATTGGATGTGATTTTGTTTGGCGTCCAAGCTTAAGGCGTCTAGGGTGTATTTCACCGCCAGTTCACATTCTTCTGGACCTTTGGCTGCACTGATTTGGATATAAAGCATAGCGTGGATAGTGATTTTTCTCTGGGTTAATAATAAATTTTTTGTTATTAAGCATCATGTTGCGTAAGTTTTGGCGCCATTGTCCAGGAGTGGTGTTGGCTCAACTTGGCGCAAAAGTTCAGGGCTGAAATGTTGCTGGCCGAACTGTAATTTAAAATAACGAAGCTGTCAAATTTTAAGCAGTTGTAAAAAACATGCTGCAGTGAACGATTCTATTCGTGAATTTTTGTAAAATATGCCAAAATAGGCGGTTTAAAATTATTTAGAGGATTGGCAGCATGCGCTTTGTTGATGAAGCAGTCATTACCGTAGAGGCTGGCGACGGTGGCAATGGCGTAGCCAGTTTTCGCCGTGAAAAATTTGTACCTTTCGGTGGCCCAGATGGCGGCGATGGGGGACGTGGTGGTAGCGTATATATTCAGGCGGATGACAACGCCGGTACGCTGGTTGACTATCGTTATACCCGACGTTTTCGGGCGGAACGCGGTAAAAATGGTGCAGGTGCAAACTGTGCTGGACGTGGCGGCGAATCGGTCGTATTAAAAGTGCCTGTAGGAACCACGATTGTGGATACCGAATCAGGCGATATCATTGGCGACTTGGTTAAAAGTGGTCAAAAAGTTTTGGTTGCAGCGGGCGGTGATGGCGGCTTAGGGAATATTCACTTTAAGTCTTCGACCAACCGTGCACCACGTAAGTGTACTCACGGGATTAAAGGTGAATTTCGTGAAATTCGTTTAGAGTTGAAAGTCTTGGCAGACGTGGGCTTGCTCGGTATGCCAAATGCGGGTAAATCTACTTTTATTCGTGCAATTTCAGCAGCGAAACCTAAGGTTGCAGATTATCCATTTACCACCATGATTCCAAATCTTGGCGTGGTCGATGCCGATCGTCATCGTTCATTTGTGATGGCGGATATTCCGGGCTTGATCGAAGGCGCTGCCGAAGGTGCAGGTCTAGGTATTCGTTTCTTAAAACATTTGGCGCGTACGCGTATCTTATTGCATATTGTTGATATTGAACCGATTGATGGTTCAGATCCTGTATACAATGCCAAAGCGATCATCAATGAGTTGGCTAAGTTTTCTCCTACACTTGCTAAATTACCGATGGTCTTGGTCTTGAATAAACTCGATCAGCTCAGTGAAGATACACGTGATGAATGGTGTGAGCATCTTTTAGAAGAGTTGCAATGGGATGGTCCTGTGTTTAAGACATCAGGTCTACTCGAAGAAGGCACCAAACAAGTGGTGTATTACTTGATGGATCAAATTGAGCAACAGCGTGAGCGTGAGCTTGAAGATCCTGAATATGCAGCAGAAATGCGAGCTTTCCGTGAGCAGCTTGAGGCTGAAACACGTGAACAAACCATTGCTGCGAAAGAAGCCTATCGTGAACTGCGTAAAGCACAACGTGAGGCAAGTCTGTTAGTCGATGATTTAGATGACTTTGATGACGAAGATGATGGTGAAATGGAAGTTGTCTACGTTCGTTAAGTAGACCAATAGTACAGTTTAGGGGTAAACATGATAGATGTGGTAGATGGACAGCGCCAGCTCAAGGCCTGTAAACGGATCGTGGTTAAGATCGGCTCATCTCTACTCACAGCAAACGGGCAAGGTTTAGATCTAGAAGCAATTTCGCATTGGGCCAAGCAAATTGTAGATCTTCACCATGCCGGTCACGAGATGATTTTAGTGACCTCCGGTGCTGTGGCTGAGGGGATGGTGCGTATGAAGTTGCCTCATCGACCCACTGATTTACCCAGCTTGCAAGCCTGTGCCGCCATTGGTCAGATGGGTTTGATCCAAACCTGGTCCAGTGTTTTGGATCGCCATCACATCAAAACGGCGCAAGTGTTGTTGACGCATGATGATCTGACCGATCGTCGTCGCTATCTAAACTCTTGCGATGCTTTGCAGCAATTGATTGATTGGCATGTGATTCCGGTGATCAATGAAAATGACACCGTCTCCACCGATGAAATCCGTTTCGGTGACAATGACACCTTGGCTGCGATGGTTGCAGGACAAGTCCATGCCGATCTGTTGATCATCTTGACCGATCAACAGGGTATGTTCGATGCTGACCCACGTAGCAATCCTGAGGCCAAGTTACTCTCTACCGTACGTGCGCTCGATGAAACTTTATTCGAGATGGCGGGTGGAAGCGGCACACTCGGTACAGGCGGTATGCTGACCAAGGTGCGCGCTGCACGTTTGGCAGCCAAATCAGGTTGCCCAACCTTGATTGCCAGTGGTGAAAGTGATCGTGTCTTGGCACGTTTGATGGCGGGTGAGTTGTTGGGTACCTTGTTTATTACCGATGACGATCGCATGACCGCACACCAGCAATGGCTTGCGGCGCATCTGCAAACTGCAGGTCGTTTGGTCATCGACGATGGCGCTGTCAATGCCATCAAAACCCAGCATCGCAGTTTATTGCCAGTCGGGGTGAAAGCGATTGAGGGGCACTTTGATCGTGGTGATGTGGTGGAATGTGTGGATCGTCAAGGTAAACGCATTGCGGTGGGGCGGGTGAATTTCAGTTCACGCTCTGCAGAGTTGGTCAAAGGCCTGGCCTCTGACAAAGTCTACCAAGTGCTCGGTGAAGCGCGCTCATTGGAAATGATCCATCGCAATCATATGGCGATTTATTAAGTCCTGTAGATTCAATGTTTAAGCTCAAAAGCCCGTTTCGACGGGCTTTGTTGTTTTTATAGAATTAAGCCAATTCCTGATCCCGATCAATAATGTACGGCAAGCTTTGATCTTCACCGCTCATATAGGGATAGTCCGCCAAGCTCAACATGTCTAAATCTTCTTTGCTGTTGCCGTAGGCATAGATCTTGTTGTAGCTGCTCAGATCATAATTTTCCAAGATTCGAATACGCTTTTGTTCGGAGCTACAGTCCGGCGTGGCATAAGCACCGCTTAAGCATGTGCCAATCACTTCGGTTTCTGTGCAAATCAAGTCGATATTGAGGAGTTGACACACAGGTTCAAGATAGAGATCCACGGAAGCAGAGACCAGCACCACGCGATCACCACCACGCTGATGTTTTAAGAGTTGTTGGTATAGCTCGGGGTTGAGTTGGGAGAGTAGTTGTGGGGCATATTCTTCAGCTAAACTGATGATTTCTGCTGCGCTCGCATCTGCAAACATGGCGCGGAACAGTTTGCTGCGCATGGCATGTGCTGGATAAATATTGAGATAGTAAGCTTGAATCCAAGGCAAAATTTTAAAGCCTTGTTTGACGATATGACGTTTAGACAGCGCGTAAAAAATGAACCCCGTAAAACTGTCTTTGTTGCACAGGGTGCCATCGAAATCAAATAAGGCTAGATTTTTATGCGTTTTGCGCGTTGCATACATGTTTCATAACGTCCATTTACTCGGCTCGCATACCAGTTGGTATTGTAGTCACGGCTCAGTTTAGGGCCTGAAATCACCACTTGCGGCATGATGGCATTGATCGGCTCTTTGCCAGTGTGGTCTTTATACAGTTTAGAGATTGCGATGTAAGTTTGAGTTTTCTCTAAGCCCGCTTGTTTTTCTTTCTTTAAATCACTGCGAATTTGACGTGGTGAAATAATCACATTGTATTTAACAAACAAACGGTTAATGACTTTTTCACTGTCCGTGGTCAGGTTGAGGGGATCGCCGCTTTTGTCATAGGAAAGTAAGTCGCCATCCAAATCCAGCTTTGCATCGGCAACTTTGTTGAGCATTTTTTGCAGTGCAGCATTACGGCTTGAGTACATCCCCGAGTTGTAGTCGGCAAAGCGATAAATGGCCTTGTCATACGCAGCAGGGTACATCATCAAGCGATGAATACCATAATACAGGCCGCCATACTGGGTATATAAGTCATCTCGTAATTGATTGATGTTCATGCTGCTACGTTTGTTGGCTTTGGCATAGTTGATATGCACCTGCATCGAACCTAATGTCGTGATTGGATTCATTTTTTCAGCAAAGTCTTGACCGACTAACTTGGCTGCCCCAGTCAAGGCACTGACATGATAGTGCTTGGACATGTAGTCAAATATTTCACGGTATAACTCATCAAGATCCTGCTCATTTTTGACCTTGCCCATTTGCTTGAGATAGTTGTCTTCTGGGCTGGGTTGATTTTGTAAGACATCTTCAAAATAAGCGGCCAGCGGAGCACCAATTGTAGTGCCGAGTTTGGCTTCAAACTTTTCTTGTAGGCGGGTACTGACCTCTTGAACGGCTTTATGCCCGAGTCCAGGGACATTGGGGTTGGCCACAAAATTGGACTCTTGATCCACCACGGCAATGATGCTGCAAATATTGTCTTTGTTGGTGGGGATTTTGAGTTCTTTTGCGATGCTGTCAATATCATTCGCCCATGAACCCCGGTCCTTGACGCGATTGGGGATCAAACTGCGAATTTGTTCAGCATCAAGTTGCGGTTCTTCGCTGGACCACCATGAGCCTTGGCCGCATGCGCTTAAAGCACAGCTCAGCCCCAGGATGGTAAGTAGACGAGTTCGGGTGGTATAAGGTTTGGGTTTTTTCATATGAACGAAAGCGCGCTCAAAAAGGTGAGATAATTTACCCAAGGAATTATACAAGGTTTGTTATAAGTTGTTAGCGCTTATTCAATTTCAAATCGGTATCTGTGCGGTGAAATGCGAGTGGATTGCTTGAACAGTCACACGCCGCACAGCACTGTCAGAATGGTTGCTTTATGTAAATAAATGTTGTCATAGCGCCTGTTTGAAGATTAAACCGCATAATAGCTGTGATTTAACCATGAGGAAAATTTTATGTGGGCTTATGATATTAAAAAGAATTGGTTTGAAATGCCTAATTTTTTAACCGAATATTGTGATAACCATAACTGTACCGATATGGCGGAGGCGATCAGAGCTTTGGGCTATGGCGATGATGCAAGCCTGTATTTCGTTATGGATGAACGCCTAGAAGGGCCACTGACGGTATATCAGCAAAAAGACAATCTTGATTATCCTCCCTATTTAGTGAAATTTTTCCCTTCCAAATCCTATATCGAGTATTTTTTCTGTGAAAACTCACCCAGTGTGATTGAGTTGCTCAATAAACTCACGCCACTGATTCAAACCATGATCATGTGTGACGAGTCCATCGTACGTGCCAACCAAAAATATTGATAAGGTCTATATCTAGTACTGGAGCATAGATCGCTGGGGCTGCGAGCGTTTTTGGCAAGGCAGTTATGGATTGTTGTGCGCTTATTGATTACAATTTTAAGCCATTCAAATATGCTGCTGCCTACGCGCTGCTATCAATATCGCGCTGCTTCTGCAGATCTGTCAGCCTTATTCAAACTATTTATACTATCTATGTTGAATGATCCCCTTAAGCATCCTTGAGCTGCGATGCAATCGCAGCATGGCTTTGATCATTCATCTATAAGAGGAACCTCCCTTGCATCAACATCCGGTCATTCAGCAATTGTTCGACAAGCCGATTGAGCACAAAATTTGGGTTGCCCCGATGGCAGGCGTAACGGATCGACCCTTCCGCACCCTGTGTAAGTACTTTGGTGCGGGGCATGCTGTCAGTGAAATGATGACGGCGGATCAAAGTTTGCGAATGAGCAAGAAAAGCCTGTATCGCGCCAACTTTGATGGCGAGATTGCCCCAATTTCAGCACAGATCGCAGGGTCTGATCCGCAGCAGTTGGCAGAGGCCGCGCGTTATCAGGTCTCGAATGGTGCGCAGATCGTGGATATCAATATGGGTTGTCCAGCCAAAAAGGTCTGCAATAAGCTTGCAGGTTCTGCCTTGTTGCAAGACGAAGACTTGGTTGCACGCATCTTGGATGCAGTGGTTGCCGCAGTGGATGTGCCTGTAACGCTGAAAACGCGATTGGGTTTTTTAAATGGCGAAGAAAATATTATGCGCGTGGCCAAGCAGGCAGAGCAGTCGGGGATCGCAGCGCTGGCACTACATGGGCGTACCCGTGAGGATATGTATCTGAATACCGCACGCTATGCTTTGATCAAACAAGTGAAAGCCAGTATCGCGATTCCATTGATTGCCAATGGTGATATTGATAGCCCTGAAAAGGCGCAATATGTGCTGGATTATACCGGTGCTGATGCGATCATGATTGGACGTGCTGCACAGGGCCGACCATGGATCTTTCGTGAAATTGCACACTATTTAAAAACAGGTCAGCACCTTGCAGCACCTGCGATTGAAGAAGTAAAACAAGTTCTATTGGGGCATTTGTCAGAGCTGTATGAATTTTATGGTGAATACTCAGGTTGTCGTATCGCACGTAAACATATTGCTTGGTATACCAAAGGCCTTTATGCCAGTAATGAATTCCGTCAACAGATGTATCAAGTCGACAGTACCGCTGCGCAAGCACAGGTGGTATTGGATTATTTTGATCAGCTCTTGGGGCGTGGCAATATTATGAGCGATGTACAAGTTGAGCCGGTGCAACTGCTTGCAGTTTGAGTGGAGTCTTGCGATATAACTTGAGTTGCAAGTCGTTCACTGAAAAAGCACAAAGCGCACGCTTATTAAGCATAAAATTAAACTTTAATTATGTTGCACTATTTTAGTACAAATAAGCGGTCTTTTTAGACAATTCAGTACAAGCTTGAGTGAATATGGTGCATTTGTATCTTCACTCAGTATAATAGGCCATAACACATCAATCATCTATGCACGATCTACTAAGCGATTCATGATTTTAACTATTCTTTTGCAAGTTGGTACGGGAATTGCTTAATAACGATCAACAACACAAACGCACTTGATGAGTGCAAGCAAAAATTCACTGGAGCAAAATGAGCATGGCGAACAAGGTC